>JALVTH010000055.1 GCA_027036015.1 Campylobacteraceae bacterium | reverse complement strand
GGATTCCAGGTTTTCATCCTGGCCACAGGGGTTCGAGTCCCCTAGGGGTCACCACCTCCTCATTTTAAGAAAAAATCACTATTATTTTAATCATGAACTTTTATAAAAATATCCAGATTCAGCAAAATATCAATCTTTTTTTATTATTACTTTTAGCCTATTTTCAAAATAGTTTGCAAATATCATTTCTTTTTTTAATTTTTTTCCTTGGCTTTACTATAACATTAGAGCTACTTTTAAATAAAATTTTTTATCATCATTTTTCTCCTCCTTTTGGAGCCATTAATACAGCTTTTGGCATTGTTTTAATGATAGGTTGGAGTAGATGGTATATTCCTTTTGTTTTAATTACTGCTGCATTACTTCAAAAAAAGCTTATTAAGGTTAAAAACAAGCATATTTTTAATCCTTCAAATTTTGCTGTTATTTTTGCTTTGCTTTTTTTCTATCCAAAAGCACTTCCTCTTCTTGGTCAACTTGGCAAAGAGTATTTTGCAATTTTTATTATTATAGCTTTGGCTTTTTTTATTTTAATACGAGTAAAGAGATTAGCAATAAGTTTAAGTTTTATTATTTTTTACATTTTATTTGAATATTTTTTCATTGGTGGAAGCGATCCAACATGGCATTTTTCTACTTTTTTAACAAAATTTTTTTCTACTTCTTTTATTGTTTATATCTTTTTTATGCTAACTGATCCTCTAACTACGCCTCAAAAAACATTTAATCAAATAGTATTTGCTTTATTTGTGGCACTTTTAGTAGCCTTTTTGGATTTTTTTGATGGAATGCATGTTCGAAATCTCTTTATTGCTCTTTTTCTTAGCTCTTTTTTTCGGGTATTTATAAAGCTTGAGCATCAATTATTTTGGCTTTTTATTATAAGTATAGTAGTTTTGTATTTATATGCTCAAAAACCAATGGTGTTTTATTATAGTATCTAAAATTTTGTACTTCTATGTAAAAATATTATATAATGAAAAAAATAAAAATAAAAAAGGAAAAAAATGCTTTGGTGGGTTTGGGTAATTATTGGATTAATTGTTGTAGGGTTGGAGCTTTTTAATGGTATGTTTTTGTTAACTGGTTTTGGTAGTGCTGCTATTTTAGTTGGTATTATAGATTATTATAAACCTCTTATTTTAGAGTGGCAAATTATTTTATGGACTGTTTTTGCTACTATTTATGTTCTATTTTGGGTAATATTTATTAAAAAAACAAAAGGTGCCAAAATAGGGCAATCTGATTCTGAAATAGGTCGCATAGGTATAGTTATTAAAGATATAAACCCTCCATATAAAGGGAAAGTAGAGTTTGAAGAACCAGTTTATGGAAGCCAAGTTTGGTTAGCAAGTGCTTCTTATCATATTCCTAAAGGTAAGAGAGTAAAAGTTGTTGGTATAATACAGCAAGTATTAAAAGTTGAGTTAGCAGAATAAAGAAAGGATAAAAAATGGCACTTCTTATAATTCTTATAGTTTTTGCTATATTAATAGGTTTAGTTTTAAAAAAAGGATTGTGTAAAGTTCCTCAAGGTCAAGAGTGGGTAATTGAGCGTCTTGGAAAGTTTAGTAGAGTACTTAAACCGGGGCTTAATTTTATTATTCCATTTATTGAAACTATTAGAGAAAAAGTAGTTACCGAAATTCAAACTATTGATATTGATCCAATTGAAGTAATTACTAAAGATAATGCAGTAATTAAAGTAGACACAATTGTATTTATTAAAGTAAATGATCCTAAAAAAGCAGTTTATGGTGTAGATGATTACAAAAAAGCAATAGAACAACTTGTAATAACTACAATGCGTGCTGTTATAGGAAGTATAACATTGGATGAAACCTTAAGTGGCAAAGAAAAGATAGTTGATGATTTAAAAAGTAGAATAATGTATGATACACCAGATTGGGGAGTTACTGTTACTACTTTTGATATTCAACAAATTATTCCTCCACAAACATTACGAGAGGCAATGGAAAAGCAAGCGGCAGCTGAGCGAGAAAAAAGAGCGATTGAAACGATGGCAGAAGCAGAGAAAAAAGCGGCAATTTTAAAAGCAGAAGGAAAGCTAAGAGCCGCTGAGCTTGAAGCAAGGGCTCAAATTGCACTAGCTGAGGCTTCTGCAAAATCGATGATGCTTATTAATCAAGGTTTAGAAGGAAAGGAACTTCCTGCATTTTTCCTTTTGGGAGATAAATACATTAATACATTAACCCAACTTAGCCAAAGTGAGAATGCAAAATTTATCGTCTATCCAGCCGATATCCAAAGTGCAATTAATGGGCTTTTTGGAAAGAATAAAAAGGGTGAGTAATGAGTGTTTTAATGGAATTTGCTATTTTTCCAACAGATAAGGGTGAGAGTAAAAGCGAATATGTTGCAAAAGTTATTAAAGTAATCAAAGAAAGTGGCGTAGCATATGAATTTGGTCCAATGGGAACAACCATAGAAGTTGAAAGTGTTGAAGAAGGTTTTAAAATCATTCAAAAAGCCTATGAAGTGTTAGAGCAAGATTGCAATAGAATCTATAGCACAATAAAAATTGATTATCGAAAAAACAAAGATAATCGATTAGAGCAAAAAATTAAATCAGTTGAAAAAAAGTTATAGTAAAAGATTTTATTCTAAAAAATTAAGTTATTTTATAAGTTTATTTTATGCAATATGAGCTATAATAAAATAAAAAGGATAAAAGATGGCTCATATTACACTACCAACTTATGAAGAGATGACTCCAGCAATTAAAGAGCGTGCAAAACCAATTTTAGAAAAAACCGGAGAACTTGGTGAAATTTTTCGTCTTTTGGCTTTAGATGAGAAAATCTATTTTGCAACCGATGAGATGGTGCAAAATTATTTAATAAAAGAAACGCTTCTTCCATATAAAATTAAAGAGGCTATTGCTCTTTTAATCTCTAAAGAAAATAGTTGCAAAATGTGTGTTGATGTGCATAAAAAGATTGCAAAAATGTTAGGTCTTAGCGAAAAAGAGATTGAAGAGATTTTGCAAGGTGTTGAGAGTATGAATATAGAAGAAAAAGAAAAAAAACTTTTACAATTTTGTATAAGAGCTTCTAAAAAGGATAACTATAAGATTCAAAAAAGTGATATTGATGAGTTGAAGGCTTTAGGCTATAGTGATAAAGAGATTTTAGAAGCTGTAGCAATTGTTGGCTATTTTAATTATATTAATACACTTTCTAATGTTTTTGGATTAGGAGAATAGTTTTTTACTCTTTTTTCTCTTCATAATGCAACTCTAAGCCTTGAGAGGTCATTACAAAACCATTAATGATAATTTTTCCTTGATGCACCAAGTCATGGTGCTTTTTACAAAGCGGGATGAGGTTGTAACGATGATTTTTGTGAAAGTGTGCAATATGGCCATTTTCATTGGCTAAGTGTTGCGGGGCAATATGATGGACTTCATCAACTGGTGCATCACAAAGAGCACATTTAATTTGAAAAAGTGCTTTATTATAGCGGCTTTTTTTGGCTTTTTTTAGGCGTTTTAGCTCGCTTCCACCTTTGAGTAGCTCTTCTCTAATTTCATACGCTTTTTGCAAAAATTTTTCATCCATATGCAAGCTTTTGGCAAATTCAAGTCCATAGAGTGAATCACCAGTGCCAATTTTGAGTTTTCTATCATAAATTAATTTATCACTTATTGGGTCATAGTGAACACCTAAATGCAAAAAGATAAGATTTTTAGCTTTTTTAATTGCATCAATTTGAGTTAAGTTGTGCAAATGGGTTGCAAAAACAAAATAGCTTCCAAGCTCAAGAAGTCTTAAAATTGCACTGCTAACAATTGCTAAGGCTGAGAGTGTTTCAGTTCCTTGACTAATTTCATCTCCTAAAATGAGTGACTTTTCATCAGCACGATTAAAGATATTTTTTAACTCCATCATTTCAACACTAAATGTGCTTAGCCCCTTATAAAGATTATCGCGGCTTACAATTCTTGTAAAAAGTTTTTCAAATACTCCCATTTTAAGCTCAACTGCAGGCACGAAAAAACCAGCTTGAGCTAAAATGACACTAAGCCCAATGCTTTTCATTAAAGAAGATTTTCCGCTTGAATTAATCCCATAAAGCAACACGCCTTGCACCTTTTGGTTATTAGAGGCATTAAGCATAATATGATCGTGTTTTGTATCGTTTGGCTCTCCTAAATAGATATCATTTGGGATATAGATGCCATGCTTTTCATTTGCTTCAATAATTGGATGGCGAAGAGCAATTGCTTCAAAAAAGTTTCCTTCAACTAAAATTGGACGCGTTAAGTTCATCTCTTTTGCACATTTTGCATTACTTACAGCAACATCAATATTTGCAATAAAAAAGCAAAGTTGTTCAAGCAAAAGAGAATAGCGCTTTTGTATTGCTTCTAAAGCCTCTAAATAGCGCTCTTTTATAAGTGCAATAAGTTTTACTTGATTTGATTCTACAATTGGAGTAATCTCTTCAAAAAGGGGTGCATGAATTTTTACGGAATTTTTAAGCACTTTAAAATGAAAATCTTTAAAAAAATAGTGCTTATTTTCAATTGTTACAAAACTCTTAAGCAAAACTTTTTTAATAGCATTAAAGCGGTTTTTGGTTAGGATAATATGGTATCCTTCGCTTTCTAAATAGCCAATTTGCACAGGATTTGTTGCAGTAAGAATAAGTTTATCGCGCTCTAATAGATGTTGAATATGCTCTGCTACAATGTTGAGTTTATTTAACTCCTTTTTTTGCTTTTGAATTAATGTATCAATGGCTGGATAGATGCCTTCTTGAAAGATATTTTCATCAATTTGCTCTAAGCGAAACTTTGCACATTTATCTAAGTTAAAACTCTTTTTAAGATAGCTTAAAAACTCAGCAAGGGAGTTTTGCATCTTTTCATCAACAGCAATTTGTGCTTTTTTACATAAGGTAAAAAGATGATTAATACTCTCAAGCGACATTGCAATATAAGTGAGTTCTACTGGATGCAAGCGCAAAAGCTTAATTCTGCGTCCTAAGCGCTCTAAATCATAAATTTGTTTAAGATAGGTGCTAAATTGTTCAATAAAAGGACTTACTTTTTGGCTTAAATCGTAGCGTTCATTTAAAATCTCTATACTACAAATGGGGTTTAAAAGCCGCTCTTTTAAAAGGCGCTTTCCAAAAGCAGTGCAGCTTTTATCAATAAGCTCTAATAGTGTTACTTCATTTGGATCGCGACTAATGACGCCAAGTTGTTCAAGCGCATTATTGCCTAAATACAAATAGCGATTATTTCCAAGAAAAATGGGGCGGTTCATCTTTTGAATGAGGCTCTCATCATGTTCAATAATAAAATCAATTAAAATTGCCAAAGCTTCAGTAGTTAGGGGGTATCGTTCTAAATCAAGATACTCAATTGGGCTTAGGAATGACTTTATTTCAAAAACATTGGCAAAAAGTTCATTTTGATAATCGATTTTGAATCGTTTTTGATTGAAGGTATGAGGAGTATTTTTTAATTCTAAATAATTTAATAGCCACTCCTTATCAATCTCTTTATTTTCAAGTGTAATGATAACTTCACTTGTATTATAGCTTTGTAACAGATTAAAAAGCTCATCTAAAGCATAACTTTTATCGTCTCTATTAGAATAGATTTCATTAACTATAGTTTTTCCAGTCGTTACATCTATTGCGGCGTATCCTATGAGCCATTGTCCATTGCTTTGATCAACTAAAATAGAAGCGATATTATTTTCTTTGGCATCATTTTGATATTCAAAATTGGTTCCTGGTGAAATGATATTGGAAATATAGCGTTTTACATTTGGAGGTACACCTTTTTGGCGAACCAAAACAACTGTGTATTTGCGGCTTTGTACAATTTTAGCTAAATAGCGCTCCAAACTAACAGCTGGCACTCCTGCCATTAAAGGATTTTCAATAGAGTTTTCTAAAATTGATTTGTTTTTTCGAGTGAGCTGGATATTTAAAAACTCTGCTATCTCTTTGGCTTTTCCAATTTTTAGAGAGTCATTATTGACTTCATAAACTTCAAAAAAACTTCCAACTTCCATTAAAACAAGGGTATTTGGTCCATATTTGTTTTGGTAATACTCTTGCAGTTCAAAATAAATTTGTGTTAAAAGCTTACCTTTTTGATTGAGGATTTTGTTTGCTTCTTTCACAAGAAAATTTCCTTGAGACTCTTTTGAAAAAAATTATATCCAAAATTACTAATGAGAAAATTTATAAAGTATTTAACATATGCTCAAAAAATAGGATATAATAACGATGTCTTATTTATAATATAAAATAGTTTAATAAATGCAACTTAGGTAGCATTTTCTTTTGATATTAAGTAGTAAAGTAATTTTGTATATAAAAAAGGAGGCTAAAATGAGCTTAAAAGCCTTTGCAAAAAGCGTTTTTTATCTTTACTATGATGGTTTTAGGTCAATGAAGCTTGGTAAAAAATTATGGGCAATCGTGTTAATTAAACTCTTTTTGTTTTTTGTAGTAATTAAGCTTTTGTTTTTTCCAAATATTTTGCAAGAGAAGTTTTCTAACGATAAGCAAAGAGCCAATTTTGTTTTAGAACAACTCACATCAAGAAAGGATTAAAAATGGAAAATTTAGCTCTTATTGATTGGTCTAGAGCTCAGTTTGCACTCACTGCAATGTATCACTGGATATTTGTTCCACTTACTTTAGGACTTAGTTTTATTGTTGCAATTATGGAGACAATTTATTATAAAATAGGGAGTAAAGAGTGGGAAAAAATTACAAAGTTTTGGATGAATCTATTTGGAATTAACTTTGCTATTGGTTTGGCAACGGGAATTATTATGGAGTTTGAATTTGGAACAAATTGGTCAAATTATTCCTGGATGGTTGGAGATATTTTTGGAGCGCCGCTTGCAATAGAAGGAATTATGGCATTTTTTATGGAATCTACATTTTTTGCAGTGATGTTTTTTGGCTGGAAAAGAGTAAGCAAAAAAATGCATTTAATTTCTACTTGGCTTGTTGCAATTGGATCAAACCTTTCTGCTTTATGGATTTTGATTGCAAATGGGTGGATGCAACATCCAGTTGGAATGAAATTTAATTTAGAAAGAGCTAGATTTGAGATGCAAAACTTTTGGGATGTTTTGTTTAATCCGACAGCTTATTCTAAATTTTTGCATGTGGTAAGTAGCGGATATGTTTTGGCTTCGCTTTTTGTTGTTGGAATTAGTGCTTGGTTTATTTTAAAGGGCAAAGAACTTCTTGCGGCTAAAAAAAGCCTTATTATTGGAGCTTCTTTTGGATTGATTGCATCACTTTTTTTAGTTTTTACCGGAGATGCATCAGCCAGAGCTGTAGCTTTAACTCAACCTACAAAACTTGCTGCAATGGAAGGAATTTATGATGGTAAAAAAAGTGAAGGGATTGTTGCTTTTGGTATTTTAAACCCAGAAAAAAAGATAGGAGATAAAAAAGAGCCCTTTCTTTTTAAAATAGAAATTCCTAAGCTTCTTTCAATTTTGAGTTATCATAATATAAACTCTTTTGTTGCAGGAATTGATGATTTAGTATTTGGAAATAATAAAGAAGGTATAGAGAGTGCTTCAAGTAAAATCCAAAAAGGAAAAATTGCAATTAATGCTCTTAAAGAGTATAAGATGGCAAAAGAAAATGGCAATGCAAAAAAGGCAAATGAAGCACTTGATACTTTCAAAAAATATGAGCAATATTTTGGTTATGGCTATTTAGATAATCCAAAAGAGATTATTCCTCCAGTTGCACTAACTTTTTATAGTTTTCATACAATGGTAGGACTTGGATTTTGGTTTGTTTTACTCTTTTTATTTGTACTTTATTTTGCAATGATTGGAAAAATTGAGAGTAAAAAATGGCTTTTGAAATTAGCAATTATTACAATTCCTCTTGGCTATATTGCTCAAGAGTTTGGTTGGGTTGTTGCAGAAGTTGGTAGACAACCTTGGGCAATTGAAGGAATGCTTCCAGTTAAAATGGCAAGTTCACATGTAAGTGTAGGGGCAGTGCAATTTACCTTTTGGCTTTTTGCATTTATTTTTACCCTTTTGTTAATTGCAGAAGTTGGCATTATGGCTAAACAGATAAAAATAGGAATTAAGGAGTAAAAAATGTTTGAAAAACTAAGTTTAGATGCGTTAGAACATTATTGGTGGTTTATTATTGCTTTGCTTGCTGGGCTTTTTAGCTTTATCATTTTTGTGCAAGGTGGGCAGGTTTTGCTCAATACTTTGGCAAAAAATGAAGAAGAAAAAGATTTATTAGTCAATGCTCTTGGGCGAAAATGGGAGCTTAGCTTTACTTCATTAACCGTTTTTGGAGGAGCATTGTTTGCAGCGTTTCCTCTTTTTTATTCGGTGAGTTTTGGAGGTGCTTATTATGCTTGGATGGCAATTTTATTTTGTTTTGTAATTTTGGCAGTTTCTTATGAGTATCGCAAAAAGCCAAACAACTTTTTAGGACAAAAGGTATATGAAGCCTTTTTATATATTAATGGTTCAATTGGAATTATTTTAATAGGAATTGCTCTTGGAACGCTTTTTAGTGGGGGCTATTTTGTAAGAGATTCTTTCAATGCGGTGCATTGGACCAATAAATGGTATGGGCTTGAAGCTATTTTAAATCCATTTAATGTTGTGCTTGGATTGACACTCTTTTTCTTAGCGCGTGTTAATGCAAACTTATATTTTATTAAGATGATTGATGAAGCAAATATTGTAAAACGAGCTTTTAAAGAGTTAAAAATTGATGCAGCACTTTTTTTGCTCTTTTTTCTCATAATGCTTGCTTTGCTTTTAACGATGAGAGGAGTTAGCGAGACTGCTAATGGTTTTGTAATAGAGCCTTATAAATTTTTGCATAACTTTTTGCAAGAGCCAATTTTGCTTGGAGCATTTTTGATTGGAGTTTTACTTGTTGTATGGGCGTTAGTTGTAGCAATTTTTAAGAAAAATCAAAATGCTATTTTTTATAGCGGTTTTGGAACGGTAATTACTGTTACATCACTTTTTTTGCTTCTTGGATATAATCATACAGCAATTTATCCATCTTTAAGCGATTTACAAAGTTCTTTGAGTCTTCATAATGCTTCAAGCAGTCGTTATACTTTGGTTGTTATGAGTTATGTTTCGCTTTTAGTGCCATTTGTGCTTGGATATATCTATTTGGTATGGAAATCGATGGATAAAGAAAAACTAACAATTCAAGAGATAGAAGCAGA
Source organism: Campylobacteraceae bacterium (assembly GCA_027036015.1). GTDB lineage: Bacteria > Campylobacterota > Campylobacteria > Campylobacterales > Sulfurovaceae > JAADEQ01. The sequence continues at coordinate 13,858 of JALVTH010000055.1, read as the reverse complement.
TTCGCATCACTATTAAGGAGGATAAAATGCAAGAAATTAATTATACAAGTGCAATAATTTGGTATATACTTTGGCCAATCGTAATTTATATTGGCTATAAATTTGCCTTTTTAAACGCAAAACATTTAGAAGAGAATTTAGAAAAGAAAGATTAGTCATAATTAAATATTATTGATAAGATAATTAGATATAATACTACTCCAAAAAAATAAAAAGGAGTAGCATATGCAAAAAATTTTATTTATGGATAAATATCCTTTATATGTTTTTGAAATTGAAAAAAATGAGTGTGATTTTAAAAATTCTCAAGAGATTGCAAAAGTTATAAAAGAAAAAATTGATACTCATAAAGTTGCAACTTTTATTGCAATGTTTGATCATTATGCACATACCAAAAGTTTAGAAGAGGGAAAAGTTGCTGCTGAGATTGAAGCGGCAATTGATATTGTATTTTGTTTTGGGAAAGAGCTTTTAAAAGCCGAAGCCGTAGGCGTTAGACCAAGAAGTATTGGAGTTTGCGAAACGAAAGAGAAGTTTATCATAAGCTTTATGGAAGCTCCTAATGAAGTTGCAAACAATGCAATGATTGAATGGGTTAAATCTTTGGTAAACAAAGCGTAAGCTTTGTTTCCTTTTTCTTTTAAAAATTGATTTAAATCAAGAGAAATTTTGTCTGAATTAGATAAAATTTGAGCATTAAAAAATAAGGAGATATTATGGAAGTGATTAAAAGAGGAGAGGACGCACAAGAAATTCAAGTAGAAGGGGCAACTGTTCCATTTTATAAGTATAAATTAGGTGAAGATACAATCATTGAGTTTGATACTTCACGATGTGGTCCGCCTGAGCCTATGGTAAATGCAATGGCAGGACTTAAACTTATAAAAGATGAACATACCAAGCTTTTAATGATTAATCATAAAAGACCTATGGGATTGCTTCAAAAAATTGGTGAAAATTTTGAGATAGAAGAAGCAAAAATGGATGATGGCAGAGTTCAGCTGCTCTTTTCTTATAAAAAGGGAGCAAGTGAAAAAGCCAATTTGAATGATGCTAGTTGTTCAGGATAAAAAATGTTTCAAATATCAAAAGATTATGCTCCACCTTTTAAAATGATTGAGCCTTTTTTTGTTTTAGGCTCGATTTTTTATTTTCTTGGCACAATTATTTTGCTTTTTTTACATCCAAAAAGCGGTCATTTTGATTTTAGTATTGTTGGCTGGGCACATTGGTTTTTGCTTGGCTTTGTAATGATGATAATTTTTGGAGCAATGGCTCAGCTTGTGCCAGTTGTTGTTGAGGTTGGCCATTTTGCTGTCGATTTATACTATATTATTTGGCCATTGCTTTTGCTTGGCGTGCTTGGAATGGTAAGTAGTTTTTGGTTTGCTCCTTGGCTTTTGCCTTATGGTGGGCTTTTGGTATTAGTTTCTATGCTTATTTTTCTATTTGAAACTTTTATGACTTTAAAAAAAGCTCAAAATATCACATTAACTGTTAAAACTGTTTACTGGGCAAATATCTTTTTACTTATTGGGATATTGAGTGGCTTTTTTATGACTCTTGCTATTGGAAATGGTTTTGATATAAATTTAACAAAATGGCTTAAAGCGCATGCAATGCTTGTGCTTGGAGGGTATGTTACCTTAACAATTATTGGCATTTCCATGGTGCTTTTGCCAATGTTTGGCTTGGCGCATGGTTTTGATGATAAGCCAGTAAATAGAGCATTTAAAGTAATGATTGTAGGTGTGATACTTTATGTTGTATCTACTTTAATTTCTTTTTATTTTGCAACAATGCTTGCTTGGATTGTTATTTTTGTAGCAATTGCAAACTATTTTTATCAAATTTATCTTATTTATAAAGTTCGGGCAAGAAAAAAAGAAGATATTTGGTCAAAATCGATGTTTGCTGGATTTTTTTCTTTGGCTTTGGCTTTTATTTTTGGCTTTTTCAATTTGTTTATTGAAAGTGAACAACTGCTTTTGGCAGTAGCTTGGTTTTTGATTGTTGGTTTTTTTGGTTTTTTAATTACTGGGCATTTGTATAAAATTATTCCATTTTTAGTATGGTTTGAGCGTTTTAGCCCTCTTGTTGGAAAGCAAAAAGTGCCAATGCTTCATGAAATGGTGCCAGTTAGAGATGCTGAGTTTGAGTTTTATTTTAGTGCATCTGGAGTGGTAATTGCTGGGTTTGGACTTATGCTTGGAAGTGAAGATATCTTTAAAGGTGGTGTTTTATTACTTGTTGTTGGGGCATTTTTTTTAGTAAAAAGTGTTTTTTGGATGTTAAGATTTAAATAAGGAAAGAAAATGTGTAATATCACAAAAGAGCAGGTTTACAAAGCAATTGAGAGTGTTATTGACCCAGAAGTTGGCTTTAATTTGGTGGAGCTTGGTCTTATTTATGATGCTATTATAGATGAAAATTGTAATGTAAAAGTTGTTATGACACTCTCAACCAGAGGTTGTCCTCTTCATCAAATGCTAACACAATGGGTGCAAGATGCTGTTAAAAAAATTGATGGAGTCAATGAAGTAGAAGTAGAAGTAGTTTGGGAGCCTGAGTGGAATATCTCAATGGCAGCTGAACATGTGAAAAAAGCGCTTGGAATGGAGTGAAATAATTAATTATTTATTTTTTTAGGATAAAAAATTACAATAATTCCAAGTAAAATAAATGGAAAACTTAGCATTTGCCCCATTGAGAAAGGTAAGATATTGGCAAATTCAGACTGAGGGGTTTTGAAATATTCTAAGAAAAATCGAATAATAAATACTCCAGCAATAATAACTCCAGCACCAATTTGGGTAAATTTTTGAGGTGAGAGTTTTTTATAAAGATAGAAGCTGATGAGAAAAAGTAAAAAATAAGCAAAAGCTTCATAAAGCACAACTGGATGACGAGGGATATTATCAACTCTTTCAAACACAACCCCAAAAGCACTTTTTGTAGGAAGTCCTACAATTTCTGAGTTAAAAAAGTTTCCAATCCGAATAAATGGAGCTAATATTAAGCCTCCAAGAGCCGCTCGTGAAAAGAGCCACCAAAAGTTTAGATTATGTTTTTTACAAAAAAGCCATGTAGCAATTATTGCTCCAATTACACCACCATGACTTGCAAGCCCACCTTTGTAAACTTGCAAAATCTCAAGCGGATGTGCCATAAAGTAATCAAAATCATAAAAAAAGACATGAAATAGCCTTGCACCAATAGTTATTCCAATAATTAAATATAAAAAATAGCTCTCAAGTAATTTTACATCTTTCCCTTCTTTTTTAAAAATGTATTCACCTACATAAAAAGCACTCAAAAGTCCTAAAGCAAAAAAGATTCCATACCAATGAATTTGAATTGGCCCAAGAGTAAAAGCAATGGGATTAATGTTCCAATGCATCAAAATCCTTTAAACTTTTTTTGCATTATAGCAGGTTTTGATAGTTAACAAAGAAAAAAGTTTGTTTAAATTATGATATAATAAACAAAAGGAGTTTTAAATGCAAACAAAAGAGCAAATTTTAGCTATATTAAGAGAATATAAAAAACGAAATGCTCAAAAATATGGAATAGAAGATATTGGTATTTTTGGTTCATATGCAAGAGATGAAGCAAAAAAAAATAGTGATGTTGATGTTTTTATTCAATTGAAATATTCTAATCTTTTTTTGCTCTCACAAATTAGAATTGAATTAGAAGAGCTTTTAGGAATAAAAACAGATATCATTCAATTACGTGATAAAATGAATAAATATTTAAAAAATAATATTATTAAAGAGGCAATAAGTGCCTAATAATATATTAGTAAAAGAGATTTTAGAACAAATTGAAGGTGCCATTCAAACAATAAAAGATAGATTTAAAGAGGTTAAAAGTGTAGATTATTTTTTAGATACTCCTCAAGGTCAAGAGAAGTTAGATAGCATATGCATGCTTTTTATAGCAATAGGAGAGAGTTTAAAAAAAATAGACAAACTTACAAACAAGGAATTACTTAAGCAATATGATCATATCAATTGGAAAGCAATTAAGGGCATGAGAGATATTTTATCTCATCACTATTTTGATTTGAATGCAGAAGCAATTTATAATACTTGTAAAAATGATTTAGATCTTCTTCATCAAGCGATACTGCAAATTATAAAAGATATCAAAAATTAAAATATTTAAGCAATTTAGCAGCTGTAGAGATGGCATCATTTTTAGGATAAAAGCGATAATTATTAATAAAAGAGGGGACTTTTGAAGATATTTTATAGCTATTATATTCTTTAATTGCTTCTTCTTTTGCTTTAAAAAGTGCCATTTGAACGCGCGAATAAAAATTTATACTGCTTTCACCAGAAGTTTCAAGTGCCAAAAAGCCAACTTGAGGAAATTTGCTTGTAACTAAAGAGGCAATGCCGTCACTCACCCCACTACTTGGCATACATCCAAATGGTTTCAAAGAAAGAACTAAATGAGCCTTTTTATGAATTGCTGCATCAATAATATGAGCAATTTCTAAATGTCCTTCGCCTCCATTTGAATAGAGTGGATAATACTCTTTGGCTAAATTAGCCAAGTAATCCATATTATCAAGTTCATACCAATTAAGTCCTATGGCCTTTGCATAAATTTTAAAAGTTATCTCAATTGCTTTTTGAGCAAGTGTGAGTAAAAAGAGCTTTTTTGCAAAGGAAAAATCAAACAATTTTTTAGCATTACTTTTTTGCTTTTGAATTGTTTGGTATTTTGCATCCCAAATATTAAGCAAAATACGATTAATTAAAGGCTGAGCTATGATTTCTGCTCCATTTTCTAATAAAAAATCATGAATGTGATAGTTTCCATCACCTCTAGTCATTGCCGCCCAAAATTCACCCATTACCATTACTTTTGGCTTTGGATTTAGGCGATTGAGTTTAACTTTGGCTAAAATTTTTCTACAAGAAAAAAGCGTTTTAAGAAGACTTTTTTTCTGAATGAGTGCATCAATAATTTTTTCTTCGCATCTATTTATAGCTTTTTGAGCTTCGCCTTTTTGCGTTTCATAAGCTCTTAGATGATCTTGTAAAAACATTAAAATATCTGAAATAATGGCTGTTTTTGTAAGAATTATAAAAAATTTTGGACTAAATTCAACGGCTTCTACACTTGCTTTTTGAAAGATATCACTTTCATGATCAAAGCTAACAACTCGAAAGCCTTCAAACCCAGCATCTTGCAGCGCCTTTTTATATTCGCTTATATACATTCCAAAGCGGCAAGGTCCACATCCACTCACTGTTACATGAATATATTTTTTTACAATTTCTTCTTTTGAGAGTCCTTGTTTGTGTAGATTTAATAAATATTTAATTAAGTTTCCAACGGTAAAATAGGTTGGATTGCATTGAGCTTTATTACCATAGATTTTGCCAATTTCAAATGAGGCAAAATCTGGATTTGGCAAATAGGTATACTCTTGATTCATAGATTTAGCAGCAGCTTGAAGCAAACGCTCTTTTTGCGGTGTGAGCCCTCCAAAAAGCAAAATTGTCTCTTCTTTTGGGGCATACTCTATTTTTTTTGGTAAATTATCCCATTGCAAGCTGTTAGAGAAAAAATCTTTAGCAATATTCATAAGCTACCTTTAGTTGTTCTTGATATTTTTGCAAGGTATAAGCAAAGGTTTTTATTCTAATTTGTAAAGAACCGCTTGGTTTATTGGCATCTAAATCATGCAACATTAAATAAGGAGTTTTTGAAGTACCTAAAATTTTATCAATAATTGAATATGTTGGAGCATTATGACCGCATTTAAAACTGCTTAAATCAATAACGGCAATATTTTTTACCATTGCGGCAAATTTGGCTGCCCAAACTTTAGCTGCAGAGTTGGCTGAAAAGTTTTCTTGCCATACATCATTAATATCAAATACACTTTTAATTTTTCCTTTGGCTAAATCATCTTGAAAAAATGGTTTTAAAAAATCTTTATCCTTTGGTATTGCATCAATGGTTAAAATATGAAAGCCTAAAGCTTGAAATTCATCTAAAATGCCATGATTTATTCCACTATCAAGATGATAGGGGCGCCCAAGTAAAAGTAAAATTATTTTATCATATTTTATTGCATCTAAAATAAGCTTTTTCCCTTTCAATTCAAGTTCTTTTTTAAAGTTATTGAGTGCTTGCAAGGCTTGCATTGCAGCAAAATCGCTCTCATCTTGCGTAATATTTAAGAGTTTGCCAAAACTTTTAAAAAGCTCTTGTTTGAGATAGTCCTTGTTGCTAAAATCAAGCGGATGGGTTAGAAATTTTTTGTTATGCTTTTTAAATAAATTTTGCTCTTTTGTTAAAGCGCTATAACAAACCATTGGGGTTCCACTAACAATTGGGCAGGCAGTTGAGCCTTGGGTATACTCTAAAAAACTTTCTAAATTAACAATTGAAGGAAAGTAAATTACATCAACATTTTTATATCTTGGTTCATTTAAAAGTACAAAAGTGTGTGAAAGTGAGACTTTAGCAGGAAAGCATGGATCAATAGCGCTATATTTGGCTCCTTTTAAAAAGAGTTTTTGATTTGTATTAGGTGAAAAGAGCAAATTAATACCCAAAGTTTGAAAATAAGCCCTAAAAAAAGGAGCCAAAGCATAAATATTGAGCGCTTTTGGCATTGCAATAGTAAGTTTTTTAGACTTAGAGCGTTTAAATTTACTTTTTTTAAAAAATGAAATAACTGGGCCATATTTGCCAAAGGGAGTAAGAGTAATTTTCTTTTTAATGGGTGTGTCCTCTTTTGGTAATGGCTGTGTTTGTAGGGGAGCATTAAAAAGAGCCTTTTCTTCAATAGCGGCTAAATTGATGATATTTTTTAAGCGCTCTTTTTTTAGCGCTTGCATCTTTTTGAGCTCTTCAATGCTTTCAACTTGGCCTCTTTCGCATTTAAAGCCAGCAATATAGCGATTCATTTTGAATGATGGCAGTTTTGTATCAATGAAAGTTCTTGTACATTTCATTGAACAAAAAGTGCATCTTGTTGATTCATCAGTTTTTGTAGTATATTGAAGTTTTAGCGCTTCATTGAGCCCTACAAAGGTAGAATATCCCCTTTTTTGCACAATCTCTTTTGCTTCTAAAGCAGCACCTATTGCTCCAGCTTCACCTGGATGAGGATGTAAAAAAACTTGTGCATCATTAACTTGAGCTTTGATATAATCAACTTGAGCTTTGAGGGCTGCTAAATTATATTGTGTTCCGCCTTGTAAAACAAAGCGCTTGCCAAAAGGCAAAAGTGATGGCGCTTGCACAATATATTGCCAGATATTTTTTGGCAAAACTTTTGCCATTCCAGCAAAGAGTTCTTCTTGGGTGTATCCTTCTTTTTGAAAGTTGACTCTATCACTATCTAAAAAGACTGCACAACCATAATTAAATTTTGGTGCTCTTTTGGCTTTGAAAGCATATGTAGCAAATTCCTCTAAAGGAATGTTAAATTGGCTTGCTAAAGCTTGGAGCATTGCTCCATTGCCGGCAGAGCATTGATTGGAAAGTTTAAAGCTTTTTAGGTTGCCATTTTCTAAAAAAAGCACCTTAATATCTTGCCCGCCTACATCGCAAATCACATCAACTTCGCCAAAAAATTCAAGCGCTCCTTTTAAATGGGCAATGGTTTCTATGATATTGACATCTAAAAAAAGTGTTTTTTCCAAAACATCAGCTGCATAGCCTGTAGCTCCAGCTCCAGCAATTTTTATTTTAGAATCCCCTAAAAAGGCTGCAATATCTTGCAAAAGTTTTAAAATATCTTCAATAGGGTTGCCAAGCGAGAGGGTATAGGCTTTAAAAAGCACTTCGTTTTTTTCATTAATTAATACAGCTTTTGAACTGGTTGAACCTCCATCAATTCCTAAATATAGTTTTTCTCCATTTTTGGGTTTTTTAGGAGTAAAAGGAGGGAGTTTATATTGATGCAAAAAGTGTTGCAACTCGTTTTGAGAGTAAACAAGGGGAGCATCTTCGTTTGCTAAAGGGATTGTAGATGTGCTTTTGAAAGAGTTTTTTAATTTTTCTAAGCCTTCAAATGGTTTGTATTCTTGTGTAACTCCAAAAATAACTGCACCATAAGCAGCATAGAGTTGAGCATTTTTGGGAGCAAAAATAAGTGTATGAAGTTTATCTTTTTCATATTTAATAGCGCGCTCATCCCACAATTTGCTTAAGTTATAGCGCCATGCTTCTTGCAAAAAGGGTAAGAAGTAATTGGGTCCTCCAAGCAAAAGCACTTTGGGCTTTAGGGTATTAGAGCGCGTAAGTGTTGTTAAATTTTGTAAAACAATGGCATTGGCAAGTGAGTTTAATATCTCTTCTTTATTAATTGAAGCTTTGAGTAAGTTAACAATATCAGTTTCTGCAAAAACTCCGCATTTTGCAGAGATAAAATGAAGCTTTTTTGGATTAAAGGCAATTTGATTTAATTTTTCATTTGGAATTTGTAATTTTAACAAAGCCTTTTCAATTGTTGCTCCTGTGCCTGAAGCGCATTTATCATTCATTTGGGTAATAATTTGCTCTTTATTATCGACTTTTTTAAAAATAATAATTTTTGCATCTTGACCACCAAGCTCAATAACACTTGAAACATCGCTATGCAGCTTTTTGACAGCCAAAGTAACAGCATTAACTTCTTGAATAAAGGTAGCATTAAGTAAAGGAGCAATACGGCTTGCACCAGAGCCTGTTATAAAACAGCTTGTAATTTTGTTAAAGTTGCTAAAGTTTTGTTGGAGCTCTTCTAAAAGTGTTAAAAGCGTTTGGGCTTGTTTGGTATGATGGGCTTTGTAGGCGCTTTTTATAATATCTAAGTTTTCATTGCATAAAACATATTTAACAGTTGTTGAGCCAACATCGATACCTAAAAAGTATTTTTCCATCGCTTATTCTTTGGTGTTGTGTAAAATGCCCAACTCATCCAGGCAATTCCTAATAAAATTAAAGGGATACTTAAAAGTTGACCCATTGTTAAAGGAATTGGCAAAATAAAATCGGCTTGTCTTGTTTTGAAAAACTCTAAAAGAAAGCGTGCGCTAAAAAGTAAAAGTGCAAAAAAACCCGGTAGCAGTTTTGTAGCAAATTCATAACTTGTTTTTTTATAAGTAAACCATAAAATCCAGAAAATAAGAAAATAACTCAAAGCTTCATAAAGTTGAACCGGATGGCGAGGGATGTTATCAACCCTTGCAAAAATAACTCCCCAAGGCATTGATGTAGGCTTGCCTAAAATTTCAGAGTTAAAAAAATTTCCAAGCCGAACACTCATAGCAACAATTGTGCCAGGTATTGCCATGCGTGAGAGCACCCACATATAGCTGAGTTTATGTTTTCTTGCATAAAGATAAAAAACAATCATAACTCCAAGCATTCCACCATGGCTAGCAAGCCCGCCCTTCCATACAAAAAGAATCTCAAGTGGATGTGTAAGGTAGTAGTGTGGTTCATAAAAGAGACAATGTACAAGCCTTGCTCCAATTATTGCACCAAGCAAGGTATACAAAAGCCAATCATCTAAATCGCTTGCATCAACTTTTTCTTCTTTATAGATTTTTTTTACAATCCAAAGTCCTATAATAAAAGAGCCTACAAAAAAGAGTCCATACCATCGAAGTTGTAAAAAGCTCCATTGAAAAAGAGTAGGCTCTACATCCCAAACAAAGTGCATAGCTTGCCTTATGAGTTGATTTGCTCTTTAATATTTTTTGCCATTATACTAATTTTTTCAATTTTTTGTGTGTAGTTGAGATTATTATCTAAAAGCACTTTAATAAAAGCACTTCCAACAATAACCCCATCAACTCCTTTGGCTTTTTCTTTTGCATTTTGCTCATTAACGCCAAAACCAATAAAAAGTGGAGTTGAAGTTACTGCTTTAACATTTGCAATAATCTCTTGCAAATTTTCACTTTTTGATGCACCTGTAATTCCAGCATATGCAACCATATAGATAAACTCTTTTGCATCTTTTACAATTTTATTAATGCGCTCTTTGCTATCAGTTGGTGCGACAAAATCAATTAAACAAAGATTATTTGCTTCAATATCTTTTTTATAAGGCAAAGCCTCTTCATAAGGAAGATCTGGAATAATAAAGCCTTTTACCTTTGCATTTTTGGCTTCATTTATAAATAAATCCAAGCCCTTATGATAAAAAGGATTAAAATATCCCATCCAAAGTGTAGGAATTTTTGGAGCAATTTTTTTGCTTACATCAAATAAATCTTTTATTTTAAAGCCATTTTTGAGTGCTTTTTGATTGGCTTCATCAATAACAGGCCCATCTGCAACTGGATCTGAAAAAGGAATACCAAGTTCTAAATAGTCCACTCCTGCATCTTTTAAAGCCAAAGCTAAATCAACAGTAAAATCTTTGTTTGGGTAGGTAGCGGTAATATATGCAACTAATTTTTTCAAATTAAAGCCTTTTTCCTTAAAATTTAATGTAATTATAACTTTTTTCGATAAAATGATTAATAAAAAATATCATTTTGGAGAATAATATCAATGAGTATGCAAATACCTCCTAAAAAGAAGATAACCGTTTCATCAATGCAAAAACTAAAAGGCAAAGAAAAACTTGTTATGATAACTGCATATGATGCTTTGTTTGCTTCACTTTTTGAAGAGTATGTTGATATGATTTTGGTTGGCGATAGTTTGAATATGAGTTTTTTTGGAAAAAATGATACTTTAAGCGCAACTTTAGAGCAAATGATTTATCATACAAAAGCAGTCTGTAATGGTGCTCAAAAGCCATTAATTATTTTTGATATGCCTTTTGGGTCATATCCTAACAAAGATGAAGCGCTAAAAAATGCTATAAGAGTTTATCAAGAGACAAATGCTGATGCTATTAAAATTGAAGGTGGAAGTGAAAGAGCCGAGATAGTAGAGCATTTAACCAAAAATGGAATTGCAGTAATTTCTCATATTGGCTTAATGCCGCAATTTGTTCGAAGTGAAGGTGGCTATAAAGTTCGTGGCAAAACGAAAGAAGACCAAGAACAACTTTTAAAAGATGCTAAAATTTTAGAGCAAGCTGGAGCTTTTGCGCTTTTGCTTGAGGGAATGGTAAGTAGCATTGCAACAAAAATTACAAATGAAGTTGCAATTCCTACAATTGGAATTGGCGCAGGCAGCGGATGTGATGGGCAAGTGCTTGTATGGAGTGACTTATTGGGTATTTTTGAGAGTTTTAAACCAAAATTTGTAAAAGAGTATTTAAATGGTGCTGCTTTAATTAAGGAAGCAGTGGCAAACTATGCAAAAGAGGTAAAAGAAGGAAAGTTTCCAAGTGAAGAATTTAGCTATTAAGGAGAAGCAATGAAAAAAAGTTTATTGTTTTTAGTTTTGTTATTTAGTTTAAATGGTTGCGTTGGTTCAACAACAGGAGTTGGCAATAACGGGCCAGTAAAATATATAGAAGATTCAGTATTAACTGCCAAAGTTAAAACTGCACTTTTGCAACAACGAGGGCTTGAAGCATTTGATATTCATGTAAATAGTTATAAAGGTGTTGTACAGCTTAGTGGCTTTATCGATAGTGATGTAAACAAAGAGCTTGCAGGTCAAATTGCAAGAAATGTTGATGGTGTTCGTGAAGTTGTGAATAATTTGATAGTAATGAAATAATGGAAAGAGTTGTAGAAGTTCAAAAATTTCTTGGCGAAGAAACATATGAACAAAGTTTACGTCCTAAAGGATGGGATGAATATATTGGCCAAGAGAAAATTAAAGCAAATTTAAAAGTTTTTATTCAAGCCAGTTTAAAAAGAGGCGAGGCGTTAGATCACATTTTACTATTTGGTCCACCAGGACTTGGCAAAACAACCTTAGCAAATATTGTAGCAAACCAAATGGGAGCAAATATTAAAGTAACAGCTGCTCCAATGATAGAAAAAAGCGGAGATTTAGCAGCGCTTTTAACCAATATTGAAGAGGGTGATATTTTGTTTATTGATGAAATTCACCGCCTTTCACCCGCAGTTGAAGAGATTTTATATCCAGCAATGGAAGATTTTCGTCTTGATATTATTATTGGTAGTGGTCCGGCGGCTCAAGCAATAAAAATAGATTTACCACGCTTTACTTTAATTGGTGCAACAACAAGAGCTGGAATGATTAGCAATCCGCTTAGAGATCGCTTTGGTATGCACTTCCGAATGGAGTTTTATAATCAAAATGAATTGGCTCTTATTATTGAGCAAGCTGCTAAGAAGCTTGATCGTAAAATTGAAAAAGAGGCAAGTTTGGAAATTGCAAAACGAAGTCGCGGTACACCAAGAATTGCATTAAGATTGCTAAGAAGAGTTCGAGATTTTTCTGATGTTGCAAATGAAGAGGTTATTTCTTTAAAAACGGCAAAGTATGCTCTTGAGCAACTTGGTGTCAATGAAGTAGGTTTTGATGAAATTGATTTGAAGTTTTTGCGCCTTTTAATAGAAGCTAAAGGGCGTCCTATGGGGCTTTCAACTATTGCTGCAGCATTAAGTGAAGATGAAGGAACAATTGAAGATGTAATAGAGCCCTATTTACTTGCAAATGGTTATATTGAGCGAACTGCAAGAGGACGTATTGCCACACCTAAAGCATATGAGCTTTTTAAACTTAAAGCATCAATAGGAGGACTTTTTGAGTAGAAGGGGAGAGAGAGTTATTTTATTTTTTTTCTTTTTAGGGTTACTTGCGGCATATTCTGTTTTTAAACCTTTTATTTTACCAATTGTAGTAGCTATTCTTTTAGCTTTAGCTACATCTAACTTAACACGAATTTTAGGAGTTAAATTTAAATCCAAAAAGCTTTCTACTTTATTAGTTGTTGTTGTAATGTCAGTATTAATTTTAGTTCCTATTGGATATATCGCAACAAGTGGGATTGCATATTTAACAACGCTTGATATTAATTCGATTCAAACAATTTTAGCCAAAACTAAAGAGCTTTTGCAAAACATTCCAGTAATCAAAGATTATGCAAATAAATATTTAACCTTGGCAAATATTTTGCCATATCTTCAAGATGCAACTTTTTATATTGGAAAAATGGGAACAAAAGGTTTAGAGTTTATAAAAGATACTTTTTTTGTTGTTATTTTTTATGCTTTTATTGTTTATAACCAAGAAAAAATTATGCATTTAATCGTTGCAATGTTGCCACTATCTCAAAGAAGAGCAATCTTTTTAGTAGATGAAATTTCATCAACGATTGAAATCGTTTTTTATTCTATTTTAGTTACTGCAATTTTTGAAGGACTCTTATTTGGTGTTTTTGTCTCTTTTTATGGTTTTAATGGATTATTGCTTGGATTTATTTATGGTTTTGCTTCTTTAATTCCTGTTGTTGGAGGTATGATAGTTTGGCTTCCTGTAAGTTTGCTTGCATGGAGTAAAATTGATGCAAATGCAGCAATCACAATAGCACTTTATTCAATTATTGTTATTTCAATTATTGCAGATACTTTCATTAAACCAGTTATTATTAAAATCATAAAAGAGCAATTACTTAAAAGCACACTAAAAGTTAACGAATTACTCATTTTTTTCTCCATTATTGCTGGAATGGGAAGTTACGGTTTTTGGGGAATGATTATTGGTCCTGCAGTTACAACATTTCTTATTGCTACCACAAATAGTTATATTGAACTCAATAAACAAAATAGTGTTTAAATGTTAATCAAACTGCCTATATTAGGTAATTTGAAACAATATTAAAAAAATGCTTCAAAAATTTTTTCAAAAAAACCACAAATTTTTTGAAAAAACACTTGACAAAGGAGAAAAAAAATAATATAATTCCCGTCCAACAACACGGAAGCGGGTTAGCTTCAAAGAGGTGTTGAGT
>JALVTH010000054.1 GCA_027036015.1 Campylobacteraceae bacterium | reverse complement strand
CCCCTAGGGGACTCGAACCCCTGTGGCCAGGATGAAAACCTGGAATCCTAACCGCTAGATGAAGGGGCCATTCTTTTGAAGGTCACTTCATTTTTTTGAAGTAGCGAAATTATAGCAATAAATTCTTAAATAAAACTTAAAATGATTATTTTTACAAATCTTTTTCTTTTTTTTTCAAAATTATGCTAAAATCCAAAAGATTTTACAAAGGAGACAAAGATGAAAAAATTTATATTTATAGGATTTGCACTTTTACTTTTTAATGCTTGTGCTCCAAAAATACCACACTATCAAAAAGAGTCTTCAACTTTTATCATTTTCAAAACCCCTACTATCAAATATGCTGATGCAGGATTTGTAAGTTCAGCAGCAAAGGAAACGAAAGTAGAAATTTATAGTAATGGCGTTGCACTTATGCAACTTCGCCTTTTACCAAATAAAGTTTGCCTCAAAAACAAAGGGTGTATGAGTGCTAAAGAGTTTAACCAAAAATTTTTGCATACCAATTATCCTCCAAATACTCTCATGCAAATCTTTCAAGGAAAAGCAATTTTTAATGGTAAAAATAAAACTGCTACCAAAGAGGGTTTTATTCAAAAAATTGGTTCAATTACTTATAAAGTGCAAGGTAGTTTAATAGAATTTGTCGATACAATGGCAAATATAAAAATTGTTGTAAAACCTCTATAAGGAATTTTAATGCCAAAATTTGTAGGAGCTCATGTAAGCAGCAGTGGTGGAGTTGAAAATGCCCCATATAATGCAAAAGATATTGGAGCAACTGCTTTTGCACTTTTTACCAAAAATCAAAGACAATGGAAGGCTAAGCCTCTCACTCAAAAAAGCATCGATAGTTTTAAGCAAAGAGTAAAAGAAGTTGGAATTCCTTTTGAACAAATATTGCCACATGATAGCTATTTAATTAATCTTGGTCATCCAGAAGAAGAGAAATTGCAAAAATCACGCGAAGCTTTTATTGATGAATTACAAAGAGCTCATCAATTAGGACTTAAACTACTTAATTTCCACCCAGGCAGTCACTTGCAAAAAATCTCAAAAAGAGATCCAAACTATGAAGATTTAGTAAAAGAAGCCGAATATAACTGCTTAGATGTAATTGCCAATTCTATGAATTTAGCCATAGAAGCTACCAAAGGAAGCGATGTTGTTTTGGTTATAGAAAATACAGCAGGACAAGGGACAAACCTTGGATATCGTTTTGAACATTTAGCCTATTTAATTGATAAAGTCAAAGATAAAAGCAGAGTTGGAGTATGCATTGATACATGCCATCTTTTTAGCTCTGGATATGATATTAGAACTAAAGAGGCTTATGAAAAAACTTGGCAAGAGTTTGATAAAGTTGTAGGTTTTGAATATCTTAAAGGAATGCATATTAATGACTCCAAAGCCAAATTTGCAAGCCGAGTTGATAGACATCACAATTTAGGCTATGGTGAAATTGGGCTTGATGCTTTTAAATTTATAATGAATGATGAACGGATGGATAACATTCCTTTAGTGCTTGAAACGATTGATGAATCGCTTTGGGCAAAAGAGATTGAGCTTTTATATAGTTTTAATCCAAAATCAAGACCCTAAAGGCATTTTTTGAAAAAAGAGTTACTCTTAGCCATCTTTTTTTATAGCGTAACTATTTTAATTGCTCTTTCTTTTCGCCCTATTATGACAATTGATGAGACACGCTATATTGGGGTTGCTTGGGAGATGTATCAAAAGCACTCCTTTATTTTGCCTTTACTAAATGGCGCACCTTATGATCATAAATTCCCCTTACTTTTTTGGCTTGTTCATTTAACATGGGCTCTTTTTGGAGTCAATGAATGGAATTTTAGAATTATTCCGCTTTTGTTTGGAATAGGCAATTTAGTGCTTACTTTTATAATATATAAAGCACTTTTTAAAGATGAAAAAGGAGCAATTCTTAGTGTTTGGATTCTTAGCTCAAGTGCTCTTTATGCTTTTTATAACTCTTTGTTTATGTTTGATGTAATTCTTGGATTTTGGGTGCTTTTAGCACTTTTTGCTTTAGTTCAAGTTGTTTTTTACCAAAAAAACCACTATTTTTGGCTTCTTTCTTTTGCTATTTTTATGGGAGTATTAACAAAAGGGCCAGTTATTGGACTTTTTTTGCTACCGCTTTTTCTTTGTGCAAAATGCTATTACAACGCCTCTTTAAAATTTTATGTTCAATTTGCTCTTTTTGGTGCTTTAGGACTTTTTGCTTCTTTGCTTTGGATTGTTCCAGCCATCATACAAGGTGGAGCTGCTTATGGTAAAGCACTTTTATTAAAACAAAGCATAGGAAGAGCCATTCATTCCTTTGCCCATAAGCGACCAATTTATTGGTATATTCCAATTTTTATTGCTTTCGCTACCCCTTGGATTTTGCAATTTAGGCTTTTTAAATCCATAAAAATACTTTTTAAAGAAAAAGAGTTTAGCTTTTTAGCCATTTTTGTTTTTGGCTCTTTTTTGCTTTTATCACTTATTAGTGGCAAACAAGTTCACTATTTAATCCCAACTATTCCAACCTTATCTATGCTTTTTGCGAGAGCTTTATGTAAAAGTTCTCAACAAGTTTTTAGTGCCAGAGTTTTTGGAAGTTTAATAATTGTAATTGCCATTGCTTTTTTCTTTGCTCCAAAAGCCTTACCAAAAGATTTATCCTTTTTAATCGATTATAAAGCAATAGCTATTAGCACTATTTTACTTTTATCCTATGGCATTTTTTTATTTATAAAAAAATTTCAAAACAAAGTTACTTTTGCCAAAATTTTAGCTCTAAATACCTTTTTCCTTCTTTTTAGTATTCACTATATTGCTCATAAATACTTAAAAATGCAAGATTTGCATGCTATTTCTAAAACAATTGCCGATTATCAAAACAAAGGTTATACAATCGCACATTTTGGAAAATATGCTGATGAGTTTCATTTTCAAGGAAGGTTAAAAAAAGATTTACTTATTTTTTATTCTCAAAAAAAGTTGAAGCACTTTTTACAAAGCCATCCAAAAACGCTTGTTATTATTCATCTAAAGCGTCAAATCCCTTATCCTAAAAATCTTGTTTTAGCAAAAGGGAAATTACGAACGACAAATATTTTACTCATAAAAAGAGAGTATTTTTTGCATTAACTCTCTTCTTTTTTACAAGCTAAATACTCTTTTACAATCTCTTTTGCATCTTTTTTGTTTGAATTAATTTTTTCAACTTTAATGCCTAAATCTTCAAATGCTTGTTTCATATTTTTTCCAATATGCTCAACCAATACAACATCAATCCCTTTTAAGGATTCAATTGCTGCTTTATGGGCTTTAATATGTTCATCTTCACTTACATTATTATGCTCAATCTTATTTTGTGGCAGTGTATCAACCAAATAACAATCATTAAAAATAGCATAAAATGGGGCTTTTCCTGTTTTTGGGAAAAGTGTGTGTCTATCAACATCAACTGGAATAGCTATTTTCATCTTTATCCTTTACATATGAATGACTAAAAAATCACTTCCTACATTTTCTAATAATTCAATTCCCATATCACCAATAAAAAATTCATCTTCATCTTTTTTATAAATTGTTAACAAAAAGCCCTTTTTGTTGATTGCTTCGCTTAACTCCTCTTCCTCATCAACTCCATTTACAAAAAGTCTTCCCTCAACCTCAAGCTCTTTACATAAATTTTCAAACTCTTTGCTTGTCTCTTCCAAAATAAGCTCACTCGTTTGCAAATCTACTTCAAGCGATGGATCGAGCACTGCAACATCAGGTGTATAATAAAAGTTATAATAAAGCGAAATTTTAGGGCTAAATTGTTTTGCAAAATCTAATGCTGCCTTTATACCTTCTAACGATTCAACAACCAATACTGCATTTTTATAAATAGTATCTGCTTTAATAAATAAAATATCTTGTTTTAATTTTTTGACCATATTTTTAGCAATATCGCTATGATAAAAAGTTATTACCAAATCTTTACTCTCTTTTAAAAGATCATAAATAGCATCAGCGCTATCACCCTCTTTTACAATAATGGCAACTTCTTTGTCAGTATAGTTTTTAATCTTTTCTTTAAGCAAAGCTTTAGTTTTTGCTTTATCAAAACTTTTATTAACATCCATTAAAATCTCTTCTAAATCAAATAAACTCGGTTCATGCACAAAAAGAACATCAACTCTTTCTTCTTTCGCTATTTC
Source organism: Campylobacteraceae bacterium (assembly GCA_027036015.1). Taxonomy (GTDB): domain Bacteria; phylum Campylobacterota; class Campylobacteria; order Campylobacterales; family Sulfurovaceae; genus JAADEQ01. The sequence continues at coordinate 19,489 of JALVTH010000054.1, read as the reverse complement.
AAAAGCTTTTTTCAAAACAACCTCAGCTTCACTCATTTGATTGATCACTGCCAAAATCATTATCAATCCTTTTTTTTGCAAATTGTAGCATAATTTTTTCTTCATAAGAGAAAGTTACGTTGCATTTTTTACCAATCACCTCCGCCTCCACCCAAAGAGCCTTCTCCTGCGCCACCAAAATCATCAAAGCCATTTTCTTCATTCATTGCACTAATACTTGCAAAATCACTCTCAAAAGTTTCAAGCATTAAAAGATCACTTCCATCAAACCAAAAAGGCTGAAGGTTAAAATCAATATAGTGCTTAAGCCAATGGCGACTTAATCCAAAAAGCATTGCATAAGGAAGCAATTTATCCAAATATAGCGGATCTTCTTGTAAAAAGCGCTTTATTTCATCTTTTTTAACTCTTTTAATAAACTCTTTTAGCCCTAAAAGTTGCCATTTAAAGCGTGCTCCTTTTGGGGTATATAGCCCAATTTTTTGATAAAAGTAAGCTATGAAATAAAGGGAAAGTAAAAAAAGAGCAACAGGAGAATAAAGAATATCATCTCCATAAGAAAGAATCGGTATTAATCCTCCTAAAAAAAAGAAAGCACCAATGAAATATTCCATTTTACTTTGAGCTTGCGAAAGAAGCGAAATTGCTACGATGCCAAAAATGATTGGAAAAAGGAGCACAAAGAAAAAGGAAAAATCAAAATTGTTATAAAGATAAACTATACTCCAAAGCGCAAGAGGAATCATTACCCAAAGCGTTTGTTCAATAAAATGCTTTTTACTCTCTTTTGGACTCTCAAGAAAAAGATTTTTCTTTACCACCTCTTCTTGCACTTGATCTTGAATTTGTTTAAAACTCTCTTGCAAAAATAAAGCCATATTTTGAGATTTTTCTAAAACTAAAGTATCACCTTTTGCAAAAAGCAATTCTAAAAGCGTGCTTAAAGTTTTATCTAAATTGCTTTTGTCTTTGTTTTTTAAGCGCAAAATTGGAGTCTCTCCATCATACGTAATGCTAATTTTCCCCTTTGTAGCAAGCTCAATAATGGCTGCTGCTAAATTTTGACTTTTTAACTCTTTTAAAATTGTAGCAGCTTCTAAAACATCAATTCCTTTTGGTGGAGCATAAAAAGGAGTGAGCGCTCTTTTAAAATGCACGCCTTGAAATTTGTTAAAAAGCTCTTTTATATAGAAAAAAAGGGGCAAGAAAAGTAAAAGATAAAAAAACTTAAAACTATTTTTTGGTAGATTCATTAAGCCTTTTTGAAAAAAAAGATCAATCGTTATTCCTTCTAAAGGAGCTAAATTGCTACCTTCAATAACTAAAGTATATTCATCTAACCAATAATAATGAAGCTCTCTTTTTTGGCTTTTATAATAGCCTCGAAAGATTCTAAAGCGAAAATTTTCTTTACTAAAAGGCAGATGCAAGAGGATTTGTGCTTTTTGAGTTGGAACTTTCCATAAAGTCCCAATGAGATTAATACTTACTCTATCGCTCTTTTTTAAAGCAATTATAGGCACTCTTGCTTTATAAGTAATTTCAAAAGTATGCAAACCTTGCAAATTATATGAAAAAGAGCCAATTTTTACTCTTAAATATCGTTTACCATTATCATAAATATTAATTTTTTGATAAGGCACGTCGCCATTATCCATTAAAACATCTTCTACTTGCAAATGAAGGTTATATTCTTTATTATTAACGCGACTAAAAAGAGGTATGTCTCGATAGATTCCATGACGAGCAAAGCCAAAAAAGTATTCAATTTTTTCTTTGGCTAAATAAGTTCCATCACTTTCTAAAAAAGCATCAATCCTATAATTTTTAATATAATTTGCCGACAATTGCAAACAAAATAAAAGTAAAAAAAGAAAAACTCTTCTCATCTAATCAAACTTAATTTCTGGCATTTTATTAGCTTGCGCTTGTTCTTGCTCTTCAAGCTCAAAATACTCTTTAGGCTCAAAATGAAATCTTTTAGCAATAATAATATCTGGAAACGACTCAATTTTCGCATTATAATCTCTTACAACCGCATTGTAATATCTTCTTGCGTTTGCAATCGTCTCTTCTATTTGGCTTAGTTCCTCTTGCAATTGCAAAAAGTTTTGATTGGCTTTAAGCTCAGGATAATTTTCGGCTAACGCAAACAAAGAGTGAAGCGCCTTGCTTAATTTTTGATTTGCTTCAATACTTTCATGCACACTTTTTGCACTAAGTGCTTTGTTTCGTGCTTCTACAATTTGTTTTAGGGTTGAAGCTTCATAATCTTTATACCCTTGCACTGTTTTTACTAAAGCAGGAATTAAATCAAGTCTTCGCTTAAGTTGCACATTTATATCAGACCATGCCGCATCAATTGCGGCTTTTAAAGAAACTAACTTATTATAAATATAAATAAAATAGAGCAAAATTGCTCCAAGAAAAAGGAAAATCCACTTCATACCCTCCTCCTTTTTAACTTATTTTTACTTTATTTCAGCAACTATTGCGCCGCGCAAATCTCCCTCTTTAAAGCCAATTGCTTTATCATTTGGATAGTGCTTTTTAATTACTTTTGCAATACTTGGCTTAATATTTGAGCCATGACATTTTAGACAAACTTTTTTCACAATCAAAGGTTTATAAACTCTTGTTGTGCCATTAATATCAACCATTTTTGGCTTTAATTGCTCTTTTTTTGCAAGAGCCTTTTCAAACTCTTTAAGCACTTTTTCATCAATATTATCTGGCTTATTGGCTTCGTTTCTATATTTTAGAGCTACTCTTCTTACCTTCATATTTTTAGGTAATTTACTATTTACTTCGTTTGTTAACTCCATCGCTTTGCCGGCACAAAACTTGATTGCCTCAACGCCGCTTTTATCTTTTTTGAGTGCTTCTTTTAAATGAGATTTCAAAGTGCCACCAAGCATTTTAATAGCTTTCAAACCTTCTTGCATTTTTGGTGGTATTTGGTTTTGATTTGCAAAAAGACTACTTGCACATAGTGCGATAATAAGAGCTTTTTTCATTACGCCTCCTTTTTTAGCGGTATTATACTACAATTATTTCACTCCTTGCAATACTTTGCACAAAAATTGACCCATTTCTTTGTCATATATATCGCTATGTGCGCCTCCTGCAGACATATAGGCTCTATTTTTAATGATAGAATCACAATTTAAGTAGATAATTTTAGAAGCTCTGGTAAATTCAAAATGATAATCTTTGGTATAGGTAGCACATAAAAATTTGCTATTGTTTTTGCAAAATTTCTTAAAGCTCTTATCATCGCCCGCATAAGCATTACTCCAAAAAGCACTATCCATAGCAAAATCATATTTAGAAGAAGTGAGCACAATTTGTTTTACATTACTAATATCATGCTCAATTCCCTCAATTCCCCCTTTTAAAAAGCGTCGAACGCTAAAAGCTCCTTGTAAGGCTATGAGTGTATCAACACTTCGCTTGGGATAAGGTTTATCTAAATAAAGAATATTTCCTTCAAATACAGCCATCGTTGCAGCTCTTGCCCCAAAACTATGCCCAACGACATATATTGGCACCCTCACATCTTTTAAACCATAATGAATCAAAGCACCAAGCCAAGTAAGTCCCAATTCATCTGCATCATCTGCTTTTACTGGAAAACTTAATGCCTTTACGATAAAATCAGGCAAAATACTTGAATCCCACTCACTTGGCCAAGTCACCCCAATAAAAAGTGGTTTTCTCACTCCCTTACAAAAGCTCATCATATTTTTATAAAGCGCTTTAAAATCTCTAATAGCTTCTTCTTGCGATGTATTCCATCCCATTACAAAAATAATAATTGAATCATACCCTTTAAGCTGCTTTTTTAAATCGGCTCTTAAGCGATTTAAAGCTTCAAAACCTTTATCGTAGGCACTAAAAATATATTTTTTCTCATTACCATAAATATTATATAAAAATTTTGTTTTCTTATTACAACCATCAAATCGAATAATATGCGAAATAAAGAGAGTATGGTAAGTTTTATTTTTAAAAAAATTCATTTTATAACGCACACCTTTGCTCTTATTGCTTAAGTTATAATGCATTTTGGAATATTTTTTTACTACATGTTTTGGTGCTTTTTCAACGCCAACAATGTAGCCTTTAAAATCTAAATTAATAGCATTTGGATAATAAACTACAGAATGAAATTGTTCCGATTTTCCTTTGGTTCGCAAAAGGTTTTCTTCTTTTTGATAGATGGTTCCAACTTTACTTGAGCATGCATGAAAAAAAAGCAATAAAAGCAATATAAAATAGCGCATTTTTATCCTTTGCCCTATACTCTCTTTGTCTCCTCCTCTTTAGAGCTGCCATGTTATTATAGCAGCTAATAGTGACACGAAAGTGACAAAATTAAAAAAGTCCAAAATCAACGACATATGCACCCGCACTCCACGCACTTATTATAAATTTATCGCCATTTAATAATCTTATATTTTTAATTTTACCGCTAAAATAAAGCTCTCCAATTTTGCTAAAAGTAGACCTATTTATAAGAATTATTTTATTATTTATTCCTATATAAATTCTATTTTTTGCTTCATTAAAGGCTAAAGCATTGATATATCCATCAAGAGGAACTCTTTTTTCTATCTTTTTGCTTGTTAAGTTAAATTGCACTAACTCTGTTGAACTAGCTATGAAAGTTTCGTTTTTATCAATGATCATTGCTTTTGCACTGATATTAAGATCTTCAATCTTTTGCCAATTATTTGCATTATAAATAGTAATTCCTTGATCTCCTTTGCAAAGATATGCTGTATTATTAGCAAAAGCAATCGATTCTACTCCACTTTCATTGATTACATCCAAAATTGATAAATCATTTTTATCTAACAAAACGATCTTTTTATCATTAATACCAATTACTTTATCGCTAAAATCATAAATTTTTTTAAAAAAATTGGAGGCATCTTTAAAGTTTGCTATTTTGTTACCATCAATACTATTTAAAATCGATACCCCCTCTTTGCCATCGGCTACATAAATCTTCTCTCCTTTTACAAATAAATCGATACTAAAGCCTGGCGTATCAAAATCATTTAACTTTTTAGGGCGAAAAATATTTGAGAGATCAAAAACTCTCACTCCCTTATAACCTTGTGCCATATATACTTTATTATCGTTTTTTATTACATTATAAGCCCTATAGCTTGTATAAAGAGTGCTTAAAATAACGCTTGGCTTAATATCATCAAGAGTATTAATTTGAACGCCTCCAAATCCGCTTGCAATAAAAAGCTTATTATTTTGTAGTGCAACATCATAGGCTCTAAAATCGGTTGGAATAACCTTTTCCACCTTTAAATATTTTTCGTAATTTGCTTGAATCACTTGCCCTTTGGTATCGGCAATAAAAAGCTTTTTATGCTCTTTATCAAGCACTAAAGATCTAGCATAATCACTACTATTTAGATGTGCTTTATAGCTTAAATTGACTCCATCAACACTAACTTCAACAACTCCTTTATAAGCATCGTCAATAAAACCTCTTTGTGCCGTTTCATCATATATAAAATCTCTTGCAATTCCATAAGTATTAAAAGAGCTTACTTTTTGCAAACTATCTTTATCAACAATTACAATTCCCTCTTGACCAACACTTAGAGCTAAATAATCATTGTTAAAAGGAGTAATTTTATAAACTGTATCGCTAAAGGTTAAATTTGCATCTTTACTTAAAGAAAAATCGCTATTTACACTAAATTTCAAAAGCCCCTCATCTTCGTTTGCTACAAAAAGTTTGTTCAAAGTAGCATCGTAATCTACATCTCGTATAATTGAAGTAGTATTAATTTCGTGCAAAATAGTCTTATTTTGCATATCAATAACTTCAATTTTATTTCCATTAGCTCCAAAAAGAATCTTTCCATCATCCGTTGTATCAACGGCACGGAAAAAGGAGTTTGTTAGAGTAATCTTTTTTTCGACTTTCAAATTTTGTGCATTTACAATAATGATTTCATTTTCACTTCCAATATAAATTTTGCCATTTTTATATTCGATACTTCTTGCAAAATTACTCTTTATCGTTTTAAGGCGAGTCGAAAAATTAAATAAAAGCTTTTTGCCTTCAATATTTGCATTTATTAAATCACTATAGTGATACTTTAAACTCTCCTTTAATGTATCTTGAGAAGAAATCACAATTACATCTTTATTATCAATAATGCCATCGCCATTACTATCTTTATCTATAATCTTTTGCGCACTCTCATCCATATGCTTATGAAAAGTATTATAAGAAAAAAAGTAATAAAACTGCTTTGAAAGTAATTCATATGAAAGTTCACTTACTAAAGAGACTTTTAAATTATTTTTAGCTTCTTTAATCTCTTTTCCAGTTGCAAGAAGCCGAAGCTCTCCTTTGTAACCTTTGCTTAAACTATCTTTTATACCATCTATATTTTTATCTAAAACTTTACCTTGAGATATTTTAATAAGATAAAGTTTATCCTCTTCTAAACCATCTGCATGCGTATCAAATAAAGCATTTTGATTACTTTTTTGGCTAAATAAAAGCTTTTTTGAACCATTTTGCTCAATCTCAAAAATCTCTACTTTTGCATTTGCAAGAGCAAAGTCCCCAGCTTTTGCAAAAGAAGTAACTCTAACCTTTCTTTTTATAGCACTACATAAATTTCCTCGATTACAAACGCTATAAGTTATAGTATAAGTGCCATAGCGATTGAGATTGAGATTTGATTCTTTTCGAACTCTATTTTTAATATCTCCATCTATCGTATCGTAAGCCTTTATGCCAGGATCACTAAAGTTTGTTCCAATGGCAACAACTTCAGTACTTTTACCAAGCAGAGTGAGCTTTGGAGTAGTATAAAAACTTTTTTTTGAACTTGTATCGCAACCTATTAAAAAAAAGAGAAATAGAAAAAGAAAAAAGCGCATCAATTCAAGCCTTTTTATACAATTATAACAAATTTTTTACATAAATTTCAATGCCCATACAAAGCCAAGCAGCACAAGTATAAAAAAAATCGTACTAATAAAAATTAAATTACTCACATCTTTTGGTTTACAATCATAAAGAGCGGCAAGATTAATATTTGCTACTGCTAAAGGGGTAATCATTTCCATCAAAATAATTTTTTTCTCAAAATCACTTATGTGAAGAAAAAAAAGAAAAATCAAAGTCGCAAGTGGAATTAAAAGAAATTTTTGCAATAAAACAAAAATATAAAGCTTTACATTAATCTCTTTTATTTTAATCGATTCTAAAAAAGTTCCAAGCAAAAAAAGCTGTAAAACAATTCCGCTATATGCACCCAAAGTCAAAAGTTTTTTTATTTGAGGTGCAAACTCAACATGAGTAAGATTTAAAAAAATTGCAACTAAAGCCGCTGGAATAATAGGAATTTTTACAATATTTAAAAATGATTTTTTAATACTAAATGAACCTCTTGAGTAAATATAAACCCCTAAAATATAAACAACAAAAACATTGGCTAAATTAATTAAACTCGTATAAATAATACTTTCTTCACCAAAGAGTGCAATACCAAGAGGAATACCAATATTTCCAGTATTGCCAACAAAGCCAGCAATAGTAAAAATTGAGCGTTCTTTTGGCTCTTGAAAAAGCATTTTACCAAGAAAAATTGCTGGAAACAAAAGTACTAAAATAATCACCCAATAAATTATAACAATAAAAAAATGCTCTTTGTGCAAAGGAGCACTGCTAAAACCCCAAAGTGCAACAAATGGTTGCATAAAATAAACCGAGATTAAACTAAGGCTTTTGGAATTGATTTGTTCTTTAAATAAAGCTTTTGCCAAAAAACCCAAAAATATAAAGGTATAAACAAAAATCACTGAAAATAGAGTTTCCATAAACAAATTATAGCAATCTTTCTTGATATTACAAAAAGCCTTTTTTAAGGCATTGCAAAATATAAAAAATAAAATTTCAATTTGAAATTTTATTTAATAAAATATATAAAGTTGCTATAATAATCTAAAATAATATATCAAAAGGATAAAAAATGAAACGGGGAGTATTTATTTTGTTAACAAGTGCTGCACTTTTTGCAGGTGGAAATATTGAACTTGCAAATTCATCTGTAACTACAGTTGAATCTGCATCAACTGCACTTCTTCTTGCAACTTTTCACAAATACTACATAGGGGGAGCACTCACTTTAGCAGTTACAAGAAAATCTTCGGTGGATTTAAATGTTTTCAAAGAAAAAATAGGACAAGATCGCTTAGCAAACATCACTCTACTTGGTGGTTATAATTATAATCCATATTTGAGTTTTGAACTAAGACTTACTACAACTATCGCAAAGAAAAATTTCTCTAAATATAGTGGTATTTCTTTCTTTGTTAAACCAAAATATTCTATTAATGAAAAGTTAGATATCTATGCTCTTTTAGGACTTGGATACGTTAAATTATCCGGTGCAAACGGATATTACGTTAACGTTAAAAAAACAGCCTTTCAATGGGGTGTTGGCGCAAGCTATAAAGTACAAGACAATACCTCTTTATTCGTAGATTACACTTCACTTGGAAGAGATTTAAAAGGTACAATGCTTAATGAAAAGAAAGCAAATGTTGATGCACTCAATGTAGGAATAACTTATAGTTTCTAAAACAAAGGCTTTTGCCTTTGTTTTTTCAAAAATTTCTTTAGCTTTTTAAAGTTATTTTAAAGTTTAAGTGTTATAATTTCCTTCCAAATACGCGGGAGTAGCTCAGGGGTAGAGCACAACCTTGCCAAGGTTGGGGCCGCGGGTTCGAATCCCGTCTCCCGCTCCATAAAAATCCACACCCATGCCCGGGTGGTGGAATTGGTAGACACGAGGGACTTAAAATCCCTTGGCCTTTTTTGGCCGTGCCGGTTCAAGTCCGGCCCCGGGCACCATGCAAAATCCCTAAAAAATATTAATAGTGTTAATATTTTTTAGAAAATTTGCATAAAATTAGCTTTATGGCGCCATAGCCAAGTGGCTAAGGCAGGGGCCTGCAAAGCCCTGATCCCCGGTTCGAATCCGGGTGGCGCCTCCACTTGCTTAGACAAAAAAACGGGAGATGTCGGAGTGGTTGAACGTGCCGGTCTTGAAAACCGGTGTGGCGAGAGCCACCGGGGGTTCGAATCCCCCTCTCCCGGCCACTTCCTCTTACAAGCTTTTATAAGCAATTTTTTTCCTTATAATTTAATATTGTCATCATTTCAATTTATGAAGTTAAGAAGATTTCTTTTTTAACAAATTCATCTTTAAAGCATACAATATAAGCTCTCAACTTTTCTATTCTACCTACTTGACAAGCTATATCTACTCTTAAAAACTTTTTTACTAAAAGATTTTATATTGATAAAGTGGCCAAGTGGCCAAAGAGGTTTTATTTTGTAGAGTTTTGTTCAGATAATGCTGTTTCTTTTTTGTTTTCGTTATCTTTGCTATTTTCTTCTTTTTGTTCTTGATTTAACTCTTTTGTTGTTTCATTAGCTTCTTTAATTGCGCTTTGCTCTTTTGTGCTATTTTCTTCTACTTTTTTTACCGCTTCTACACTTTCTTTTTCTTGAGGCTTTTCTTCTTTGTTTGTTACATTATTTAAATTTTCTTTTTGCTCTTGTGGTTTTTCTTGCTCTTTTTTTGTTGGTTGTTCTTGCTCTTTTACTTTTTCTTCATTTGTTTGATTTTGTTCTTTATTTACTTCTTGAGTATTTTCTTGTTTTGTTTTTTCATTTACTTTTGAAGGTGCTTTTTTGACTTCTTTTTCAACTACACTTTTTGCTCCAACATTAACACCATATTTATAAACAAGTTCAGTTCCTTTTTTCGCATCATTAAGCAATGCCGCATCAAAAACTAACAATGTAATAAAATATAAAAACTTAATTTGCCCTTTTTGCAAAGCAAGACTCACAAGTTTAAACAAAAGCACTATCAAAGAGCCATAAAAAAGATAGATACCAATTTGCTTATGTGTTGCAAGTGCTTCTTTTGCACTCTCAATAGCACCATTAGCATCAACACTTCCACTTAAATATGCAGCATATAAAAGAAGAGAAGTTAAAAGTAAAAAAACAAAATTAATAACCCCAACAGCTCTACTTTTAGTAAATAAATTAATAAGTTCTAAAACCAAAACAACAAGCGGTAAAACAATCACAAAATGCACAATTAATGGATGAATCATTGATGGAATTTCAAATGGTAGCATAATCTCTGGAATTGTTACTTGCATCTTTTTCCCTTTGTTTTTCCAAATTATAACACAATTTTATGCTTTTTTCTTCTTTTGTTTCTTTAAATACTCCAAATACTCTTTTGCCGTTATCTTTTTGCCCTCGCAAATAACATGTGTTGCAATACCTCTTTTGCAAAGCTCTTTAGCATCCATCCAAAAATCCTTCCCAAGAAGCATCTGTTTAAACTCTTTTTTACTCAAAAAACCTTGCTTTAGAATAATCTCTTTAAAAAACTGCTTGATTTTTTTATCTGCATGTATTACTTTTGCCTTTATCTCTCCACCTTTACCAAACACCCCTCCAGAATAGTTATGAAACATAAAATCTGAATAAGGATAAATTATTCTTTCATTCCCCATACAAAACAAAAGTGCTCCCATACTATATCCAAAATTATCCAAAAAAGTTCGCACCCTTCCATAAAAACGCTCTTGAATAATGTTGTAAAATTGCTGCCCTTCTAAAATCAATCCACCGCCAGAATTGATATAAAGTTCCAAATAGTCATGCTCTTTAGCTTCTCTAAGCTGATTAAAAACAGCATGTAATCCCTTTTTTGTTTCAAAAAACTTTCCAATATAAACGCGATAGATTTTATGCTTAGGAATAATTTGATATAAATTACGCTCTTTATCAACCAAAACCTTTTGCTCAGCCACATTTTCAACAAAAAGCGTATGTAACTCACTGCCAACTTCTTTTTTTGCTTCAGACATTACTACTCCTTATTTTCCAACTCCTCTTGCAACTCTAAAAGCTCCAAATACTCTTCGCTTTTTTTCTCATACTCTTGTTGCACCGCTTCAAGCTCGCTTGCAACTTCGTTTAAACCTCTTTCCTTATAACAATTTGGATTGCTCAAACAAGCATTTAGTTCATCCATTTTAGCCTCAAGTTCCTCAATAAGAGCTGGCAATTTTTCTAAAGCCAACTTTTGCTTATAGCTAAGTTTCTTTTGCTTTCGCTCTTTTTTAATTACTCTTGGCTCTTCTTTAATGGTAGTAGCAAAACGATCAAGCTCATTTAACTCTTTTTCAATTGCCAAATAATCACTATAACTTTGAAAAGACTCTTCAACTTCTCCTTTTCCTTTAAAAATAAAGAGTTTATTAGCAATCTTATCCACAAAATATCGATCATGCGAAACAAAAATAATCGCTCCTGGAAAATGAATGAGCTTTTCTTCTAAGACATTAATAGTTTGAATATCTAAATCATTTGTTGGCTCATCTAAAATAAGACAATCAACCTTTTTTGTAAAAAGGAGTGCCAAAGCCACTCGATTTTTCTCTCCACCACTTAATTGCCCAATTTTTTTCGTAAGATACTCTTCGGGAAACAAAAAGCTTTTCAAATAAGCATACACATGCAAATTTTTTCCTTGCACCATGACATGATCGCCCCCATTTGGACAAAATGTCTCAATCAAAGAAGCCTCATCTTTTAAGTTGCTTCTGTGTTGATCAAAATATCCAATATTAAATTCACCCTTTTTAATAACACCGCTATCAGCTTTAAGCTCTCCAAGAAGCAATTTTAAAAAACTTGATTTTCCACTTCCATTAGCTCCTACAACTGCAATTTTATCGCGCTGCAAAATACGCGTACTAAAATCTTTAATCAAAAGTTTCTTACCAAGCGTTAAAGTGATATTTTCAAGCTCAAAAAGCATTTTCTTTTTGCTTAAACCCTTTTCTCCCTTCCAGCTAAGTTTTTCTCTCTCAAGCTCAATTTTGAGTTTTCGAATAAGTGTTGGATTTTTTTTGGCTTCTTCTCTTAATTTCATCACTCTTTCTTTGCGCCCTTGATTGCGCTTTAATCTTGCCCTGACACTTTTTGAGAGCCACTCCTCTTCTTGCTTTAATAGACGCAATAAATTTTCATGCGCTTTTTGAAGCGCCTTTAATCGCTCTTCTTTTTGTTCTAAATAATCTTTATAGCCACCTTTATAACTTATTAATTTTGCATTTTCAATCTCTACAACTCTTGTTGCAATATTATCAATAAAAAATCTATCGTGCGAAATAAATAAAAGTGTAAATTTCTCTTTTAAAAGTATCTTTTCTAAAAACTCTACCATATAAACATCATGATGGTTTGTTGGCTCATCAAGCAATAAAACATCTGGCTTTTTTAATAAAAGCCCAGCCAACGCAACACGGCGCTGCTCTCCTCCACTTAAAGAAGCAACAAGCCTATTTTCATACTCTTTTAACTTAAACTCTTGCAGTGCTCTTTCAATTTTTGCATCTAAATTCCATGCATTGTGATGATCTAAAAATTTCGAAATTGCTTCAAGCTCTTTTTGCAAAGTTTTGTTTTCAAAATCTTTGCTTAATAAATTGCTTAACTCTTCATACCTTTGTTGCGCTTTTGTTAAATGCTTAAGTTGGCTTAAAATTGCCTCTTTAACAGTTAACCCTTCTTGAAATTTTGGCATTTGAGGTAAAATATCAATCTCAATTGAGCTATCTACTACTCTTTTCCCCTCACTTGGCTCTTCTACGCCTAAAGCAATCTTTAGTAAGGTTGACTTTCCACTTCCATTTGGTCCAACTATGGCAACGCGCTCCCCCTCATTTAAATGAAAATCAACATTATCTAAAAGCACTTTTACATCATATTTCTTACTAATATTAAAAAGATCAATCAGTGCCACATATCACTCCTTTAATCTTCCTAAAATTATATCTAACTGTGTTAAAAGTAAACAATTATAATTTTTATTTATAAGTTAAAATTAACTTCATTCATATTTTAAAAGTTACCTAAGTTTTCTTTTTATATAATGAGATTGTAAAGGTTTTTGATAAAATCAATTTATTTTTATCAGTAAAATCAATTAAATTGATAGAGGAGATTGCGTGGAAAATCGTTACCTAAATCCAATTACTGCGGGTGTTTTACTTGGAATTGCCCTTTTTGTCTCTTTTATAATTGCAGGGCAAGGGATGGGAGCAAGCGGTGCATTTGCAAGAGCAACAGCTCAAGGTGTTTTTCACTTTGATCCATCCATTGCTCATAATGCATATGCCGGTAAATATCTTAAACATGGCAATGCTTTATCAAACTGGACTGTTATTGAAGTAGTTGGTATCTTTTTAGGAGCCCTTCTTAGTGCATTATTGGCTAAAAGAATTAAGCCAGAAATTACAAGAGCCAAAGGTTATCCAGCGCTCTTTCGCCTTGTTTTAGCATTTGGTGGTGGTTTTTTAATTGCCATTGGAACGCGACTTGCAAGAGGTTGTACAAGTGGACAGGCTCTTGATGGTGCAAGTGCTATGAGTGTTGGTGCATGGATTTTTATGCTTGCTGCTTTTGGAGCCGGCTTTTTCTTTGCCTTTTTGTTTAAAAAGCAGTGGAAAGGAGTTGAATAATGGATTTAGTATTTCCACTCTTTACGTCAGGCTTTATCTCAAATGAAGTAAATTTATTTTTAGCACTTTTTATAGGAATGCTATTTGGCTTTATTTTGGAACGTGCCGGCTTTGCAACAGCAGCACATATTGCGCCGGTATTTTATTTTAAAAATACAATGGTTCCAAAAGTAATGGTAAGTGCAATTGTAACAGCTGCAACACTCATTACTTTAGGTGTTTTGTTTGGTTATATCGATTATAATAACATCTTTATTCCAACAACTTATCTTTGGGCATATTTTGTTGGAGGACTCATTTTTGGTCTTGGAATGGTAATGAGTGGCTGGTGCCCTGGAACTGCACTTGCTGGCATTGCAACATTAAAAATTGATGCTATTTTCTTTGCTTTAGGGCTTCTTGCTGGAATGTATTTTTATTTTGATATTTATGATGCAAGCGAGGGGCTAAGACACTTAGCAAATGATGCAAATCTTGGTAGATACACCATTGCAAAAGCACTTGGAAGCGAAGATATTAGAGTATCTTACATTGTAACATTAGTGGTTTCTTTTGGTTTAATGGCTTTTATGATGATTATGAATAAGATTGCAAAAAATAAAGGAGAATAATTTATGGGTAAAATTACTTCAATTATTGGACTTGTATTAATTGTGGCAGCTGGAATTGTGGCAAGTGTTTCAACATCTTATCAAAAGCAGTTAGAAAATAAAAAAGAGCTTTGCAAAAAATATATCAATAGTGCAAAAGAGGCTCTTAAAAAACAAAATTATGGCGATGCAAAAAAATTTATTCAAAATGCCCTAAAAGTTGATCCACAAAACAAAGCGGCAATTAAAACATTAATGGAAATTAGCTTAGCACAAAATCCAGCAAATAGTGCACCGGCACAAAATAGTGCACAAACACAAAATAGTTCAAACAATCAAGCCAAACCACAACAAGCTGCACCTTCAAGTGAAGAGAGCGAAGATGATCTTGGGTGTTAAACCCAAGATTTTTTAAGCATTATAAATTTTTATTTAAGCCTTACTATGCTAAGGTTTAAATAGAAATTTAATTTCATAAAAAGAGGAGTGAGAAATGAAAAAAGCTTTAAGTACAATTATTTTAGCAAGTTCAGTTGCTATGGCTGTAGATGTGCCTGCTACGCATGTAGTTGAGGCGAAATGGCTAAAAGATCACGCAAAAGAAGTAGTAATTGTTGATTTAAGTAGCCCAAAAGATTATGCAAAAGGGCATATTCCAGGAGCTGTAAATATTCCTAAAAAAGCATTCTTCCAAGGAAGTATGGGTGATATTAAACATCTTTTAGATACACCTGAGCAAGTAAAAGAGCTTTTTGATAAAGCGGGAATCAATAACGATTCAACTGTTGTTTTTACAGCTCATGTAAAAAAAGCAAAAAAATTTACAGATATGACTAGAGCTCTATGGACCGCTTGGGTTTATGGGCTTAAAAATGTAGCAATTTTAGATGGCGGAATCGAAGCTTGGGGTGATAAACTCTCAACCGATACTCCACAAGTAAAGCCTGGAAACTTTGCTCCAAAAAGCTTTTCTAAAGATGACGTAAAAACTTGGGAAGATGTATATAGCGCATTTGTAAATAAAGATGAGCAACTTGTAGATGCAAGAGAAATGAAACACTATGAAGGAAAAGATAACGATAAAAGATTACTCAAACATGGTCATATTCCTGGAGCTACAAAACTATCTGCATATCTTTTTGCAAAAAAAGATGGTAATACTTTTAAATTAGTCAGCCCTGATGAAGCTAAAAAAATGGCAAAAGATGCTGGAGTTGATTTAAATAAACCAATTATTACTTACTGTAACACTGGTCACCTTGCAACTGGAACGTGGTTTGCACTTAAATTCTTAGCTGGCGCTAAAAACGTAGGTGATTATGATGGCTCTATGTATCAATATACAAGAACATCTCTTCCTGTAAAACAAGGTCAAGAAAAATAATCCTCCTCCCTCGTTGGAGGGTTTATAACTTTTATGCTACAATTTTTTGATGAAACAAATACTTTTTTTATTTATTGCAACTTTTCTCTTAGCCAAAGAATCGTGTCTGCTTTGCCACAAAAATTATAATGATTTAGATAGATACCACACAATCAAAGAGTTTGGCTGTATTAGTTGCCACGGAGGCAATGGCAAAGCAAAAGAAAAAACAAAAGCGCATCAAAATATTGTTAAAAATCCAGCTCGGCTTGAGCATGCCAAGATTTTTTGTAGTAAATGCCACAAAAATGAGATTGAACGCATTGCAAAAAGCCTTATGAATACTCAAAGCGGGATTTTAGATGTTTTGCGTTTTCAATTTAAAAAGCCTCCTTCAAAAAGCTTCCTTTTAGAAAAAATCAATAATCCAAAATCTTCTTTTGTTGCAAATGGTGCAATTAGTAAAAGCAAAGGAATAAAAGCCATTCAAACGCCTTATAAAAACTTAGTTCAAAGCCACTTTGCCAAGCTTTGCGCTGCTTGCCACATCAATGAAAAACAAAGTGTATTTAAAACAATACCAAAACGAGGCGGAGGATGTATCGATTGCCATGAGGCTCCTACAAAACAAGGCGAAAAGCATATAAAATTTACAACTATTATTCCAGATAAAAACTGCCTCAAATGCCACAACCGCTCCAATCGTATTGGACTTAGCTTTCATGGAATTTATGAGAGCGAAGGGTATAACCGCTATAAAAATGGCAAATTAAGCAACAAATTAGACAAATATCGCCGCTTTATCAAACTACCAGCTGATATTCACCACTCAAAAGGCAAAATGCTTTGCATCGATTGCCACACAGAAGTTGGCATAATGGGTGATAATAAAGAGCATTTGCATATGGAAGAAGCTGTTGATATTAGTTGCATCGATTGCCACAAGCCAATTTTTAAAAAAGCAACAAACTTTCCACTTGCCACTAAACTTGCCTATTTAAATGGCAAAGTGCCTTTGCCAAAAGATAAAGTTGCAATAACTCACAAAAAGGGCACTCCCATCTATAATCTTCAAAAAATTGGCAAAAAAATAGTCTTTTTTAGAAAAAGTGATGGTAAAGCATTAAGTATGCCGCTTCTAAATCACCTTGCCCATCAACAAAGTTTTCACAAACGCCTTGATTGCTCAGCTTGTCATAGCAAATGGATTCCAAGCTGTTATGGCTGTCATGAAATTTACTTTGAAAATGCGCGCCAATTTGATTGGATAAAGCTAAAAAAAACACATGGACAATGGATGGAGCTAAGAAACTATTTGCGTTTTGAAGATAGCACCCTTGCAATTGGCTATAATAACAAAATTATGCCAACAGCTCCAGGTTGCCAAGTTTTTATGAATATTTTTGATAAAAATAACTCCTTTAAAAAGAGCTTTATCTCTTTAGCCTATGGCGCTTGGAATCCTCACACCACAAATAAATCAAAAAAATGCATCACTTGCCACTTTAATAGCTCCTCTTTAGGGTTTGGCAAAGGAATTATGCATTTTCATAAAAATAAACTAACTTTTATTCCATTTTACGATTCAAATGCAAGCAGCTTAGAGTTACCTTTTAATATCGATGCGCTAAATAGTATTAATGGAGAGCAACTTCAAGGCTTTTCAAGAAAAAATGCAAGAAGCTTTAATAAAGAAGAGATTACAAAAATCATAAATGTTTATAAATGCGCTATTTGTCACAATAAATGGAGTGATCCAATCTATGAAGATTTTAACAAATCAAAAAAGCTTTTTTATCAAAAGCAAACAAGTTGCGCTAAAAGGCTGCTTCAATGAAGTCTCTTTTCATTTTACTCTTAAGCCTCTTTGCTTTTGCTAATACCTGTGCTACTTGCCATAAAAAAGAAGCTATCAAGTGTAGCCACTCATTGCATTTTACCCATCAAAAAGAGATTTCCCTCACGCTCAAAGCTTTTGATATTAAAGATTATAATAAAAGTATTAGCACTTTACCAAAACCAAAAAGTAATCCAAGCTCAAAAGAGGATTTAGCCTACGATTTATTGGAGCGAAAGTGTTTGCGCTGTCATATAGATGTCATTTCACCAAAAAATCGCTGTCTTGCTTGCCACAATAGCCATTTAAACAAAAACGATAGTTTTAGAGCGCGCCCAACACAAAAAAAGTGCTTAACTTGCCATAATGGCAACTTTATTGGAGTAGATTTTTTAGGGCTTTTCCCGCATGATTTTGATAAAAGCTATCGAAGCCCACTTGATAAAAGAGGCTTTTATCCAAAACGACTTGGCGGCATCGATTATCACCACCTCATCAAAGATATTCATGCCAAAAAAGGATTTACTTGCATCTCGTGCCATAATAATAAAATTAGTTCAAATTGGGAGCAAATTAGCTGTATCTCTTGCCATCAAAAAATTAGTGCAAAAAATCACCCCTCATACCACAAAAAAATCTCTTGCATTGCTTGTCACAGCGCTTGGCAGACAAATAGCTATAAAAGCATTTTGCTAAGAAGCGATATTGCAAACTATAACGATTTTAAACGCCTTTTTGTTAGTGAAGACCCATATTTAGAGCGCTTTTTACCACTTGCAATAAAAAAGAAACTCCCTCCTGTAATGCCAAATTATCTTGATAAAAAGCTTTACAAAGGTATTTGGTATCAAGGTTATTTGTTTAGAAGATGGGAGCACTTTTTTCTAATTAATTTTCAAAATAAAATTGAACTTGCCAGACCTCTACTTGATTTTGAACTAACTTATATTAACGACAAAAACCAAACAATTATTGATGCACAAAATTTTGGCGGTTTTGTTGTAACAAAACCCCATACTATTATAAAAGAGGCAAAATCGTGTGAAATGTGCCATGAAAATGATATTGCCTCTTTACCAAAAGCTAAGATTTTTAAAGGAGCGCTTATTGAAGGCTCACCTCTAACAAAAGAGCAAGAAAAAAAACTTCATTCACTTAAATATAAATTTTTGCGTGCCAAAGATTTTTTTAAGTAATTGCAAACATTGCTTCATACATCTTTTGAATATTACCTCTTTCTCTAAAGCTAATTATATCTCCAACTTCAATAATTGCTTTTTGAAATCTTTGATTTTTAATAGCATTTTTTAAAAGCTCTGCAGTATTTGAGCGAATATAAAGTGGTAAAATATCGAGTCTATTTTTTAATGCTATGAGGCGAAACCCCTCTTTAAATTCTAAAAGCTCTTTTGTTGTTTTGTTTCTGGTTCCTTCTGGAAAAATAAAAATAGAACTTAAATCTTTCACGCCTTCTTTTACTTCAGCAAAAAAGCCACTCATTTGTGCTTTGCCTCTATCTACTCTAATTGCTCCAGCATTTCTAACAAAAAGCCCAAAAAATGGAGAGTTATAAAGCTCTTTTTTTGCAATCCAAAGTCCAAAAATTTCACTCTCTTGCAAAGCAATTTCAACAATTAATGGATCAATAATACCTCTGTGATTAACAATTACTAAATATTGACCTTTCTTAGGTATTTTATGAGCATTTTTTACTGCTACTTCAATTTTTAAAAAATCTAAAAGCTTTTTAGAATAATTAATGCGAAGCTGCTTTTTCTTCTTTTTGTTTTTTGTTAGTTTCAGTTTTAAGCCATAATAATTTGTCAAAATCATTGCATAAACGGCACTATTTATTCTTCGCATTTTATACACTTTCTTAAAAAGTTTTTTCAATTTTATCCTAAAATAAATAAAAAATTTTTTACCCTTTAACTTCCATTTCTTTTGCATATGTTGCAAAAATTTAGGAGCAAAATTTAGATTGAGTCCATAATTTTATAACTCATATATTTACTAAAATTGCTCTTTTTCTTTACAAAATTATGGAATTTAAAATGATTTTTTGGAATAATAGTATTAGCA
>JALVTH010000053.1 GCA_027036015.1 Campylobacteraceae bacterium | reverse complement strand
AGCTTCTCCTTTAAATTTTATGCCATAATAAAAAAAAATGAAGGAGAGCTTTTGAGGTTTTTTTTCTTACTGCTTTTTAGTCTTTCTTTTTTATCTGCCAATATAAAATTACAAGGATTATATCGAAACAATAAAGAAGTAAAACGCTTTATCAATTATATGATTAGAGTGCATAATTTTAAAAGAGATTATCTCATTACTACCTTTAATAAAGCCGCTAAGCCAAAAGCTTTTAAGATAAAAAGGCGTAAAAGAAAAGTTGTCTGCGGTTATGCTTGTGGTGTTAAATGGTGGCTAAAAAGTGTTGGATTTAGTCGTTATGAAAAAATTTATTTAAATCAAGATAGAGTTATTGAAGGTGCCAAATTTTTAAGACGCTATAAAACGATTTTTAATCGAATTGAAAAAAAACTCAAAGTAGATAAATATATTATTGCCGCAATTATTGGAATAGAAACATACTATGGAGAATATAAAGGAAGTTGGGAAACCTTTAATACTTTAGCCTATCGCGCCTTTAAACAAAAAAACCGAAAAAGATATTTTAAATATGAACTTGCAAACCTTTTACTTTTAGCCTATCGCCAGCACCTAAACGCTCTTTATCTTAAAGGTTCAAAATATGGTGCGCTTGGGCTTGGTCAATTGATGCCTCATAGTTATTTACAATATGGACTAAGTTTTGATGGCAATAAGAGAGTTGAACCATTTTCTAATCCTGATGCAATAGCAACTATTGCTAATTTTTTACACAAAAAAGGATGGCAATTTCATAAACCAATTGCAATAAGAGCAAAGTATAAAGGACGTTTTTTTAAAAAAACCTTTAATCCAAAAAGAGCTTATTCTCTATCTTATTTAAAAAAGATAGGGTTAACTCCCCGACAAAAAACAAAAGCAAAATATGCTTATGTTATAAAACTTCATAGAGCAGAGTTTGATGAAGTTTGGCTTGCTTTTCATAACTTTAAAGTCTTAAAACACTACAACAACTCAAACAATTATGCAATGGCTGTTTACCTTTTGGCACAGGCAATAAAAAACTATTATCAAAAACATTACAAATAGAGCTCTTTATGCTATAATAAGGGCATAAAGGGGGATGCCATGATTAAACTTTACAAAAGTTTTCAAAACAAGCTGGCATTTTTAATTGATGGGGAGATTACACTTGAACAAGAAGAGGAGTGGCTTAATGAACTCGAAAATGTTTTACTTAAATTTGATAAAATTGATTTGATGGTTATTTTAAAGGAGAATGCATCTTGGAGTGCAGAAGCTGGGATTGCTGAACTTAAATGGCTTTTTCGCCATCTAAAAAGAATTAATAAAATCGCAATAGTAGCTCAATCTAAAATGTGGGAGTTTTTAGTTACACTTGATAGCATTTTTGCTCGCTTTGTTGGAATTAAAGAACGCTATTTTGAAAAAGAAGATGAGGCTTGGGAGTGGATAAAGAGTTAAGAAAAAAGCTTTTAGCTTGGTTTGAAAAAAATGGGCGCCACAATTACCCATGGCGCCAAAGTACTAATTTATATTATATTTTTCTAAGTGAAATCATGCTTCAACAAACACAAATTAATCGTGTTGCTTCAAACTATTTTCCGCGTTTTATCAAACGTTTTCCATCAATTGTTGATTTAGCAAATGCATCTTTAGATGATGTTTTAGCTCTTTGGAGTGGACTTGGATATTATAACAGAGCACAAAATTTACATAAAAGCGCTCAAATTATAGTTAGTCAAAAAGCTTTTCCTACGACTTTTGAAGCGCTTAAAAAACTTCCTGGTGTTGGAAAATATACAGCAAGTGCAATCTTAGCTTTTGGACTCAATTATCCAATTGTTGTAATTGATAGCAATATAAAAAGACTCTATTTTCGCCTCTTTGCCACAACTTCGATGCAAAATGTCCAACAAAAGGCACAAAAACTCTTAGATAAATGTTATCCAAAAAAGTATAATTTAGCTCTTATGGATATTGGTGCAACAATATGCTTACCCAAAAATCCTACTTGTTTATTATGTCCTTTACAGCATTTTTGTAAAGGTAAAGATAATATACCTGCATTTACCCAGACAAAATCTCAAAAAAAAGAAGAAAAAGAGCTTTTTTTTAGCATTTTTCTTAAAAAAAATCAAATTGCTCTTATAAAAAGTAAAGAAAAGCTTTATAATAATCTTTTGGTTTTGCCTCCAAGCAAAGAAAAAAGAAACTACCTTGCAAGCTTTACACACAGCTATACAAAATATAAACTCAATGTACATCTGTATGAAGGCATTGAAGAAGATCAAAGCTTTATTTGGTATGATTTGAAAAATATTGAAAATGCACCCATTGCCTCATTAACAAAAAAAGCTTTACAAGCGCTCAAACTTATATAAAGGAGCTAAATGCACTCTTTTGCACCAGAAATTTTGTTAATTACTATTTTATCAATTGTTGTAATAAGTGATGCAATAGCTAACAAACTTAAAATTCCATCTGTTTTTATTTTACTTATTGGTTCATACCTTGTTTATACCTATTTTAAAGCAGCAGTTCCAATAGATTTGAGCAAACACTTTAGCACAATAATACTTTTTTCTATTCCACTTATTTTTATGGGTGATGCTTTGCACTTGCGTTTTAGCGATATCAAACGCCACAGCTGGGCAATTTTTTATTTAGCTGTTGTTGCAGTTGCATTTTCTATTCTTGCTGGAACAATGCTATATTATTTTCATATTTTTAGCTATCTTAGCTTAGGTGCTTATGTTGCTTTGTTTGCTATAAATATGGCAACAGATGCTGTAAGTGTTCAATCAGTTTTATCACAATTTAAAACAATAAGTCATGAAACCAAAGTCTTAATTGAAGGCGAAAGTCTTGGCAATGATGCAACAGCTGTAATTGCTTTCTTTTTTATAGGACTTCCATGGATGATTCAAGGAAATATTGACCCAATTAGTGTTAGTTTTGTTTCTTTAAAGGTATTTTTTGTAAGCTTTTTAGCTGGAATGATTATTGGATATTTTTTTTATATGATCATGAAACTCTATTCAAATAAAAGAGGAGAGTTTTTCTCTTTTATTATAGAAGCCTATCTTGCCTATTTAATTGGAGAAGAGTTGCATGTAAGTGGTATTTTAACGCTTATTGTTGCAATTGTTGCAACAAAAGCTTGGATAGACTTTGATTTAGAAGAGAATCAAGCCAAAAAAACAAAAAGCTTTTTACGCCGTATACGACTTGGCAATATAGCAAGCACTTCAAAAGAGCGCCTTGAATATATTTATGAAATGGCAAAAGAGTTTGGCTATATTGCTTCAGTTGTTATCTTTTTTGCGTTGGCAGAAATGGTTGATTTTGAAAAAATATGGGAATATCGCTATGAAGTATTGGCAATGTTTTTAGCAACAACCATAATTCGTGCTCTTGCTATGGCAAAATTTGCTTTTATTGGGAATACTACCAATAAAATTAAGAAAATCAATCTTGAAGAGTGGTTTATTTTAACTTTTTCTGGAATGAAAGGAGCTTTATCTATTATTTTAGTACATTTAATTCCAGATAATTTTGAGTATAAAGAGATGTTTGAAGCAGTTACAATTGGAGTCGTTGTTTTATCTATTTTTGTTTATGGTATTATTTTATGGAGCTATTTTAGCTTTTTTAAAAAAGAGCAAAAAAGCTCTTTGTTTTAATGATTATCTAAATACAAAATAAAAACTTCTTCTAACTTTTTTATTAATCCATACCATTACAATATTTTCTTATAACCTTTTGTATTGTTATATTAATCTTTTTAGCTCTAATACCACAACTTTTCATCTTCTTTTCTTTCCAACTCTTTAATTATTTCATTTTTATCAATTTTATGTTTAGCACCTTTATAGAGATTTTCTTCAAGTTTTTGTAAAATCTCTTGCAATTTTTCATTTTTGCTAAGAGGCAAAAGTAAATCAAAAAACTCTTTATCGCCTTTGGCTTTTTTGATTTTTTTAATTAATGGTATCTCTTTTTGTTCTTTTTTTGTTTCTTTCTTTCTAAAAAACATCAACCCTATTCCAACGAAAACCCCAGCTATAAAACTAACTCCTATCCAAAGCCAAGAGAATTTATAAACAACTTTTGTTCTTATCTTTGCTTGAGGAGTTTGAGAAGCGCTTTGAACAACTACTTTTTCTTTTTTTCCTCCAATTACTTCTATTTTAATTGGCTTTGTTTGAATTTCTTTTTCTTTTTTGCTTGTTTTATCAAAATAGCGCAAAGAAATTGATGGAATAGTAAAGTTACTATCTGAAATAATTGTTACTTTTTGAAGAAATACACCTTGATACTCTTTATTTTTAACATAAGCTTTTATTTTTGGCTCATCGCTATAAACAACTGCATTTGGAATGTTTAGAGTAAATTTTTTAATATCTTCTATATTGCCACTTCCTTCTACTTTAATAGTTAAATGCACAGGAGAGTTTGCTTGAACTTTTGTTTTATCAACCATCGCACTTATATGAAAATTACCAAAAAGCTCCAAATTATTTGGTAAAGCTTTTACATTTAAGACTATGCTATTTGAAGCAATCCTTTTCCATCTTAACTCTTGCCCAAAAAAAGAGATATTAATCCCACTGCCAATAAATGGATTATTTCTTTGCACAACTTTTGCAATGTCAGCATAAACTGGACCAATTTTTAATTGCCCTGCACTTTGAGGAAATAAAATAAAATGGTATTTTTGCACTACAAAATTGCCCTCAATACTTTTTTGGGTATCTGGAATGCTTTCAATCCACGCATTAGGAATATTTGGTGGCTCAAGTTGAGCCTTTGCAATATTAGCATTTTGATTGATTTTAAGTGTTACATAAAAATTAAGCGGCTCTCCAACATAAGAGCTATTTTTATCCAAAGCAATCTCAAGCTTTGCATCAATTTTAGATAGTGCTGCTTTTGAACTTAAAATAGTAACTTTTATTGGCTTTGTTTGATACTCTTTACCATCCACAATAACTTTAAAAGAAGGAATGGTTATATTTTTATCTGGAGTAAAGGTGTAAAATTTTTTTATTGTTTTAGAGGCTTTGCCATTTATAATTACTAAACTCGTACTCATTCCACTATTTGTTATTGGATAGTCTGCTATTTTATTAATATTTGGAAACTTAATATCGCTTCCTGTAGCGCTAATGATAAAATCAACACTCTCACCTGGAAAAATTGCATTTTTACTTACACTAACATCTACTTGAGCAAAGAGTATAAGAGGTAAAAACAAAAATATTTTACCAAGGTTTAATAGTTTTTTCATCTTCTTTTTCTCCTTTAGTTTGCATAGGAATTAAAAGCGTTTTAATGCCTCTTTGATTGAGCATTCGATTATAT
>JALVTH010000052.1 GCA_027036015.1 Campylobacteraceae bacterium | reverse complement strand
TTAAATAACTCAACACCTCTTTGAAGCTAACCCGCTTCCGTGTTGTTGGACGGGAATTATATTATTTTTTTTCTCCTTTGTCAAGTGTTTTTTCAAAAAATTTGTAAAAAATTTGAATTTTTTCTCTTTGGGTTTCTTGAATGCCCATGGATTGGGAGGATATAGGAGTAAAATTTTTAAGAGTTTTTTATACAAAAGCTTATTAATGCAGCAGTTATGGCAACATTGAGAGATTCTATGTTATTTTGCATCGGAATTATAATTTCTTTAGTAGCAAGTTTTTTCATTTTTTCACTTATTCCATTTGTTTCATTCCCTAAAACAAAAACAACTTTTTTTTCAAAAGAACTTTTAAAAAAATTTTCTGTAGCTTTTAAATCTAAACTTACAATTTGAGTATTTTGTTCTTTTAAAATTTCTATTGTTTTATAAATATCTTTTACCATAAGAATAGGCATTTTAAAAATTGCTCCAGCGCTTGCTTTGATAGTTAAAGGTGAAACTAATGAAGCATTTCCTTTTTGTTGCATTAAAATAGTATCAATTCCAGCAGCTGCAGCTGATCGAATTATCATACCAACATTTTGAGGATTGGTAATATTTTCTAAAGCCAAGAGAGTAAACTCTTTTTTTTCTAATATTGATTGAAGTGAGACAAACTGTTCAAATATAATATCTAAAGCAACTCCTTGATCATGCTTTTGATTTTTTGATATAAAACTCAATTCTTTTTTTGTATGGTATTTAATAGGAATATTTCTTTGAGTTGCTAAATTTATAATTTTTTCAAGTTTTAATGAAAGTTTATTACTTTTTGAAAGATGTAGAGCATAAATTTTAAGTTCTTTATTTTCTAATGCCTCAAGTACAGGATTTCTACCATATATTGTTAATAAATTTTTAGGTAGTTTCATAATATATCTCTTAAAATGATAGCATAATGCATCACAAATAAATTTAAAAAGAAAATAAGCATTGAAGAACTTCTTGAGAGAAAGTTTTGCATTGGAGTTCTTTCTTTGCCATTGGTTTTATAAGCTATAATAAAATGGATAATAGTTGCAATACTTAAAATTGCGACTAAAACCGCCTTTTTAACGATTGCATCAGAAATTCTCGTATGATTAGGATGCAATAATAAATCAAACAAATTATAATAAGCTCCTAAATAAAAACCACTAATTAAGAGTGCAATTAAAGAAAAAAGTTCAAACCAGCCAAAAATAGGACCAACGTGTGGATATACTTCTTGCTGAGCCTTTTTATCGCGAAGAGCAATGCCTAAAACAAACATAAAAACGGAGCCTCCAATCCAAGAAATTGCCATTATTAAATGAATATGAAACATTACTTCTTTTGTAAAATGCATACAATTCCTTATCTATCAATTTTAAGCACAGCCATAAAAGCTTCTTGTGGAACTTGCACTTTTCCAATAGCTTTCATTCTTTTTTTACCAGCTTTTTGTTTTTCTAAAAGTTTTCTTTTTCTTGTAATATCTCCACCATAACATTTTGCTGTAACATTTTTACCCATAGCTCTTACATTTGTTCTTGCGATAATAGTATTTCCAATACTTGCTTGAATTGCTACTTCAAAAAGTTGCCTTGGAATCAACTCTTTTAATTGATTAACAAATGCTAATCCTCTTTGACGTGCTTTTTCTCTTGGAACGATAATACTTAACGCATCAACTACTTCTCCCGCAACTCTTATATCAAGTTTTACTAAATCTCCTTCTCTAAAGCCAATTGGTTCATAATCAAAACTTGCATACCCTCTTGTAATACTTTTTAATTTATCATAAAAATCCATAACAATTTCATTCATTGGAACATCATATTCAAGTAAAACTCTATTTTCGTTTAGATAGTCCATTCTAACTTGAATACCTCGACGCTCATTTAAAAGCTTCATTAAATTTCCAACATATTCATTTGGCGTTAAAATGGTAGCTTTCACATAAGGCTCAAAAATTTTATCAATTTTTGAAGGATCTGGAAGCTCACTTGGATTTTGAACAATTATTTCTTCACCATCTGTTTTTAAGACTTTATAAATTACTGTTGGAGCAGTTGCTATTAAATCTAAATTAAATTCTCTCTCAAGGCGTTCTTTGACAACTTCCATATGAAGCATTCCCAAAAATCCAACTCTAAAACCACTTCCAAGTGCTAGTGAGCTTTCTGGTTCAAACGTTAAAGCTGCATCATTAAGTTTAAGTTTATTTAGAGCATCGCGCAAATCTTCAAATTTATCAGTTTCTATTGGATAGAGTCCTGCAAAAACAAAAGGTTTTGCTGGTTCAAATCCAGGAATTGGCGTAGGCGTTGGGTTTTTAGCATCAGTTATGGTATCGCCAACTTTTAAACCTTCAACTGACTTTAATCCCATAACAACGATACCAATTTCGCCAGTATTGATACTTTCGGTTTTTTGAGGATTAATTGGATGAGGATACATTAAATCAAGAACTTGATGCTCCTCTTTAGTTCCCATAATTTGAATTGTTTGACCTTTTTTGATAGAACCATCAAATACTCTAACAAGTGCTAAAGCCCCTAAATAGTTATCAAACCAACTATCATAAATTAAAGCTTTTGTAGGAGCATTTTCATCACCTTTTGGTGCTGGAATCCGATCAACTATTTTATCCAAAAGCTCTTTAATACCTACACCAGTTTTTGCTGAAACCAAAACATGATCAGTACAATCTAAACCAATTGTTTCTTCAATTTCTGTTAAAACTCTATCAGGATCAGCATTTGGCAAATCAATTTTATTAATAACTGGAATTAACTCTAAATCATTTTCGATTGCAATATAAACATTTGCCATTGTTTGAGCTTCTACTCCTTGGGAAGCATCTACTACAAGAAGTGCCCCTTCACTTGAAGCTAAAGAGCGACTTACTTCATAAGAAAAATCAACATGCCCTGGAGTATCAATAAGATTTAATATATACTCTTTTCCATCTTTTTCATATATAAGGCGCACACTTTGAGCTTTTATAGTAATTCCTCTTTCTTTTTCAATATCCATAGTATCAAGGAGCTGGTCACTCATTTTTCGTTCACTTACAGCTCCGCACTCTTGAATGATTCTATCAGCAAGTGTTGATTTACCATGATCAATATGCGCAATAATTGAAAAGTTTCTAATATTTTCTTGTGAGCTTTTTTGGCTCATAAAACCCCTTTAGTTAAAAAGCGAATTAACGCTTTCATTATTATAAATTCTTCTAATTACTTCACCAAGAAAGTTTCCAATACTTAAAACTTTAATTTTTGATGATTCTTTTTTAAGTGGAATAGTATTTGAAACAACTAACTCATCAATAGCACCATTTTCAATTCTTTCATATGCTGGACCAGAAAGAACAGGATGTGTACAACATGCCATTACTGATGTAGCACCATGTTCTTTTAGTGCTTTTGCACCTTTAACCATTGTTCCAGCCGTATCAATCATATCATCTATTAAAATAACGTCTTTTCCTTCCACATTTCCTATAATGTTCATTACTTCTGCTTCATTTGCTTTTTGACGGCGCTTATCAACAATAACCATATCAAGCCCAAGCTTTTGGGCAAAATAGCGTGCTCTTGCCACCCCACCAATATCAGGAGATGCGATAATAGGATTTTTAAAATCTTTATTTTTGATATAATCTAAAAATAAATTAGCTCCATATAAATTATCTACTGGAATATTAAAAAAGCCTTGAATTTGAGCTGCATGTAAATCTACTGTAACAACTCTTGTTACTCCAGCTGTCTCAAGCATATCTGCTACTAATTTTGCAGAAATTGGCACTCTTGGAGCTGCCTTTCTATCTTGTCTTGCATAACCATAATATGGCATAACTGCAGTAATTGACTTTGCAGATGAGCGTTTTAGCGCATCAACCATAATAAGAAGTTCCATTAAATTTGCATTAGCCGGTGCACAAGTTGGCTGAACAATATAAACATCTTTTCCACGAACTGATTCTGCAATTTGAACATTTATTTCCCCATCTGAAAAGCGATTAATATTTGCTTTTGAAAGTGGCATTTCCATATAATCGGCAATCTCTTTTGCAAGTTGTGGATTCGCAGTACCAGAAAATATCATGAAATTACTCATTTTATCTATTCCTTTTTGGCTTTAGTTTTTGTAATTTTACTAAAAAATAGCTATCATCTTGCTATTTTAAAAGCAATTTCTCTTAAAAGATTGTTATATAAGTCATTTAAGTTTGCAACAATTGCTTGTGCGTTTTGAGCACTTTTTTTATGTAAAGTAAAATTTTTCTCATAAATTTTTTTGTCGTTTGCTAAATTGCTTAAATAATAAGTTCCGCTAAGTATCACCATATTATCTTTAAAAATCGCATTATCAATTTTAATATTTATTAATATGCCTCTTTTTTCTTGCGCTTCCCAAGGATATAAATAAACATTTGGATCATTTAGTGATCGTTTAAAAAAACTAATAGTTTTTTGAGTAAATAGCTCACTTGGAGGAGCAATAAATTTTGCATTAAGAGAAATTACTTTATTTCCTACTTCTACTAAAATCGTTTCGCTATCTAAATAGCTTGGCAATGAAATTTTTTTTAGAGCAATAGTCTTTTTAGAAGTTGCAATAAAAGAACTATCTTGAGGCAAAATAAAAATAGTTTTTGTTGTCGAACATGCAGCCAAAAATATTGTAACAAGAAAGAAAAGTCGTTTCATCGTCTATTCTCCAAAAATTATGGCATTTGGTTTTTTATTAAGTTTTTGTAAAAGTTGCTCAGTTTTTTGAGCACTATCGTGTAACTCTTTAAGCGTTTCATCTACCTTTGCTTTAAAAAGTGAACGTTTCCCATAACTTTGTAAAAAGCTTTGCGTTTTTTTCAAAGTTTTTCTAAGTTCTAATAAAGTCATATTTAAATTAGTCCCTATTTTTTGAAGCGATTTTTGAGATACTACCTTATTTAACGCATCGATGGTTTTTCCAGTTTTTTTAACAACACTATTAATGTTATCAAGAAGAGTATCAACTTTATGAACCGTTTTTGTTACATGAAGCGACTTTAACTTGGTAATTAAAGAAGAAATTTGAGCTATTACGCTTTTATTTTCAGCTACTTGCGTAGGTATAACGAATGCTTCATATTTTTTACTAAAGCTAACTTTTTTACTAGTTGAGTTAAGCTCAAGCACGATGTCTGATTTATTAAATAAAAGTTTTTTCTCAAGTTTTGCGCTTATGTTGCTTTTTAAAAATGCATTAAAGTTTTTAAGTGCTTCTTTTTTACTCTTTCCAAAATTCGAAATATCAATATTTCCTAAACATAAAGCCTCAAAAGATTTTTTTTGCGCTTGATACTCTATATCAATCTTTTCAATCTCTCCTACCCTAATGCCTTTATACTTAATAACCATACCAA
>JALVTH010000051.1 GCA_027036015.1 Campylobacteraceae bacterium | reverse complement strand
ATCAACTTCTGTTGGTCTAAAATATTTAGGGTCAACATTAATTATATCTTTTCCTATTAAATTTCTTGCATGATTTATTATATGCTCTGCATTTTGAATTTCAGCTTCTTTTAATGCAACTGCTAATCTATCTTCATCAATAGTATCAACTATACCTTTTTCTTCTACTCCCTCACCTTCAAATCTTATATTGAGTCCTAAAAATTTGCCTGCAAGTCTTACAAATTCTCTAATCTCAGTAGTTCTTCCTGTTGCTATTACCCAATCTTGAGGTTTTTCATATTGAAGTATCATCCACTGCATTTCAACATAATCTTTTGCATGTCCCCAATCTCGTTTTGCACTTAAATTCCCAAGATAAAGTTTTTTATCAAGTCCTAAAAGGATTCTCGCCATTCCTCTTGTAATTTTTCTTGTTACAAATGTCTCACCTCTTCTTGGAGATTCGTGATTAAAGAGTATTCCATTACAAGCAAACATATTATATGCTTCTCTATAATTTACTGTTATCCAATATGCATAAAGTTTAGCAACTGCATATGGACTTCTTGGATAAAATGGTGTTGTCTCTTTTTGTGGAACTTCTTGAACAAGTCCATATAGTTCACTTGTACTTGCTTGATATATTTTTGTTTTATCTGTAAGACCTAATAATCTTACTGCTTCAAGAATTCTAAGTGTTCCTATCCCATCTGCATTTGCTGTATATTCCGGCTCTTCAAAACTAACTGCTACATGAGATTGAGCCGCAAGATTATATATTTCATCCGGCTGTACATCTTGGATAATACGAGTTAAATTCATACTATCTGTCATATCTCCGTAATGAAGAAAAAAATTTACATCCTCTTCATGGGGGTCTTTATAGAGATAGTCTATTCTTTTTGTATTAAAAAGGCTTGTTCTTCTTTTTATGCCGTGAACTTCATAGCCTTTTTCAAGTAAAAATTCTGCCAAATAGCTTCCATCTTGACCTGTGATACCTGTAATTAATGCTTTCTTTTTAGACATATTGGCTTCCTTTAAAATATTTCTTTACATATTTATGTACTTCATCTGATTCTAAAATTTCTTCTTCATTAAACCATCTATATTCATTGTGTTGATCATAAGGTAATTTTTTTATGTCATACTTAAGTTCAATTTCAAATACTAAATTTATATAATGAGTTGAAATATTATCTCCAAAAATTGAATCTTTATAAAAATGCTCAAAAACTCCTAAAAAATTTTTGTCTTTAATAGCATCAGAAATCAAATTAAGTTCTTCTTTTAAGATTCTCTCCTGAGCATCTTTAATAGTTTCATTTTTAAATATCCTTCCGCCAATAGTAAAATAAAAACCTTTTGCAGGGGGATTTTTTCTTTTACCAAGCAAATATTTATTATCTCTTTTAATCAAAAAATCAATTGAAACCAATGGAGTATTTTCAACAACACATTTAAAAATATCTTGACTTAACATTTAATTCCTTTTAAAATCATCTTCGATTCTAACAATATCATCTTCACCTGTATACTCACCCACCTGTGCTTCTATTAATACCACCGGTATCTTCCCTGGATTAGAGAGTCTATGTATCTCTCCCATCTTTATATAGGTTGATTCATTGGGTCTTACTAAATAAGTTTTTTCTCCTACTTGAACTTTTGCGGTTCCACTTACCACGATCCAATGCTCATTTCTGTGAAAATGCTTTTGAAGTGAAAGTCTTTTTCCCGGTTTTACCACTATTCTTTTTATTTTATATCCTAGATCATCAATAAGCGTTTCAAATGTCCCCCATGGTCTATGAACGATAGAGTGAGTAGTAAGTAGTGGGTAGTGGGTAGGTTTAAGTTGATTTACTATATTTTTAACCTTTTGAGATTCTCCTTTTTTTGTAATGAGCAATGCATCTTTTGTATCAATGACTATATAGTCTTCTAATCCTATGGTAGCTATTACTTTCTTTTCATTGTCACTGTAATAAAAATTATTCTTACTATTTATCTCTATCGCTTCTTTTGATTTTATTTCATAAACCAAACTATCAAAGCTCCCTACATCATTCCATTCAAAATTACTTGGAACTACTTTTATTTTATTACTTTTCTCCATTACTGCATAATCAATGCTTATATCCGGTATATCTTGCATATTAGTTATTCTTAATTGATTGTTTGTAATTGGTTTTATATGATTTTCATATACTTCCTTGCATTTATCATAAACTTCAGGAGAATATCTTTTAAGCTCTTCTAAATAAACTCCAGCTTTAAACATAAACATCCCACTATTCCAATAAAAATTGCCTCTTTTTAAATACTCTTTTGCAGTTTTTATATCAGGCTTCTCATGAAATCTTATTACATCTTCGCCATTTGATTCTATGTATCCATATCCTGTATGAGGCTTTGTTGGTTTAATACCAAATGTTACTAAATATCCTTCTTCTGCAAGCTCTTTTGCTCTACTTATTGCTTTTTTATATTCTTCTTGATTTTTTATAAGATGATCACTTGGAGTTATAAAAAGTATCTCTTCTTCATCACTTTCAAATGCAGCAAATGCTATTGCGGGAGCTGTGTTTCTTCCAATTTCTTCAAGTAAAAATTTTGGATTTTGAGGAGTTAATTTATTCTTTATCTCTTCTAATTGGTCTAATGCTATAAAATATTGATCTTCATTTGTGATAACTAAAATATCATCACTTATTAATTCATTTCTTTCAACTGTCTTTTGAAATAAACTCTTACCATCAAACAACTTTAAAAATTGCTTTGGCATAAGCTTCCTGCTAAGCGGCCATAGCCTTGTACCGCTTCCCCCGCTTAATATGACAGTTGTCATCTAATCCCTCCCAAAAATATCTCTTGTATAGACTTTATCTTTTAATTTTTCAAGCTCATCTTCTATTCTGTTTGCCAAAATTACATCACATTTTTCAAGTTCTTTTAAATCGTTTGTTACAGCTATGCCATCTATCTCTTTTTCTTTTGCAACAGGCTCATATATAATTATCTCCACAAAAGGTTTTAGCATATTTATTACATCAAATATAGCACTACTTCTAAAATTATCGCTTCCCGCCTTCATAATGAGTCTATAGATTCCAACTTTTTTTGGTTTTTTATCAAGTATTCTTTTTGCAATATATTCTTTTCTCAAAACATTAGATTCAACTATAGCTTCTATCAATTTTTGAGGAATATTATCTATAGTATAGTTTGCTAAAAGCTGTTTGGTATCTTTTGGCAAACAATACCCACCATACCCAAAGCTTGGATTATTATAATGCATTCCAATTCTTGGATCTAAACAAATTCCTTCAACTATATCTTTTGTATTAAGGTTTTTACTTTCAGCAAATGTATCAAGTTCATTAAAAAATGCTACTCTCATTGCAAGATAGGTATTAGCAAATAGCTTAATTGCTTCTGCTTCAGTATTGTTTGTATAAAGAATTGGAATAGTCTCTTTGAATGCACCATCTCTTAATAAATTTGCAAAAATTTCAGCACGAGTAGATTTTTCTCCAACAATTATTCTACTTGGATATAAACTATCATAAAGTGCTTTTCCTTCTCTTAAAAACTCTGGAACAAAAAAGATATTTTTATAATTAAACTCTTTTTTAATTTTTTCAGTATATCCTATTGGAATAGTTGAGCGAATTACTATTGTAGCTTTAGGATTAATTTCAATAACATCTTTTATTACATTTTCAATTGATTTTGTGTTAAAATAGTTTGTAATTGGGTCATAATCTGTTGGTGTTGCAATAACTACATATTCAGCACTTTCATAAGCTTCATTTTTATCAAGCGTTGCTTTTAAATTAAGGTCTTTGTTTTGGAAAAACTCTGTAATTTCTTTATCTTCTATTGGGCTAATTCTTTGATTTATTAGTTTTACTTTTTCTGGGACTATATCAAGTGCCATTACTTCATTATTTTGAGAAAGTAATACTGCATTACTCAGCCCCACATATCCAGTTCCTGCTATTGCTATTTTCATTTCTCCTCCTCCCTAACAACTATTTGGAAAATTATATTATTTATAATAAAATCAATTTCTTTACCAATAATTTGAGATACTCTCTCAAGAGCTATTTTAGAAGAGTTAGAGAAGTTATCTAAAACAACAAAATCATACTTTGCATTTGCAAGTTCTATTAAAGTATGGCTACCTATATAGCCAGCTCCCCCTGTTACTAAGATTTTGTTCATATTCTCTCCCCACGTAAAACTAATTAGAATTATAACATAAAAATTGATGAAGGTTTATCTATATAGCAAAATTTTATATTTTTTAAGAAACTTTGTTAAAAAGTATCACAAAATGAAGATAAAATTATTATTGCATAATTTCATTTTCTTTAATATCTAAAAGAAAGCAAACTTTTGCAAAAACCTCTTTTGCAAAGTTAAAAAACTCATAAGCCTCTTTTAGGCTTGGTTTGCCAGAAGGTAAAAGACCAAATTCTCCTGGATATCGTGCTTCAATATAAAGGGCATCTAAAAGCTGAATTAATTCATCATATTTAGAAAAGTCTAAATTTGTTTTATCAACTAATGTTTGAATTTTGTGAATTTTTGGTACTTCTTGATTATTATATTCTAAAAGTGCTTTTAAACTCTTTTCAATTGCTTGCTGAGAATGAAAAGCACTTAGATGAGTAAGAGAGGGATTATTTTTGATCTCTTCTAATAAAATTAAATCATCTTTAGCAGCTTTAAGCCACTCTTTCCAAATTTTTACCATAATTTTATCCCTCGCAAAATTGTATGCTTATAAAAACTGCTATTAATTTGTACAAATTTCTCATGCATTTTTTTAGTATGTACAATTAAATCAATTGGGATTATTTTTTGCAAATCTCTTAATTCTTTAGAATACTTTAAATAGATATTTGCTTTTTCCCTCCAGCTTTGAGGGATAAAATCATCATTTGTTACAATATATAAATCGATATCGCTATTTTCATTTGGCTTGCCATAAGCATAAGAGCCAAAGAGAATTATTTTTTGAGGATTAAGAGGTTTAAGGCGCTTGATAATTTCTTTTTTTAACTTTTCTATATCAACTTGCTTTTGCATTGTATGCCTTTATATGCAAAACTTAAATTATTATAGCAAAACTTTTTTCTTTTTATCCTCGATTTTTATAAAGATCATAAAAAAACTTCGTTGCTTCAACAAAACCATCAACACTTCCACAATCAAAGCGTTTTCCCTTAAATTTATAAGCAACAACTTTGCCCTCTTTTGCTAAAGTATTGAGTGCATCTGTTATTTGAATCTCTCCGCCTCTTCCGGGTTTAGTTTTGCGCAAAATATCAAAAATTTCTGGAGTTAAAATATAGCGCCCAATAATTGCTAAATTGCTTGGAGCCTCTTTTGGATCTGGTTTTTCAACCATTGAAGATACACGTAAAATATCATTTGTATCATCAATATATTTTCCTTCAATAATTCCATATTTATGGGTTTGATTTTTATCTATCTCTTCAATTGCCACAACACAGCATTGATATTTGCGATAGACTTCTACCATTTGAGCAAGGACACTTTTTTGTTCACAAAAACATAAATCATCAGCCAAAATTACTCCAAAAGGCTCATTGCCAATTAGTGTTTCTCCAGTTAAAATAGCATGCCCAAGTCCTAACATTTGCTTTTGTCTGGTATAAGAGAAGGTGCATTTATTAATAATGTTTCGAATATCTTGAAGCAAAGCTTCTTTGTCTGGTTTACCCTCAAGCTGATGCTCCAATTCATAACTAATATCAAAGTGATCTTCAATTGCTCTTTTACCGCGTCCTGTAACTATTGCCATACTAAAAATAGCTGCATCCATTGCCTCTTCGACACCATATTGAATAAGCGGTTTTGTTAAAATTGGAAGCATCTCTTTTGGTGTTGCTTTAGTTGCTGGTAAAAATCTTGTTCCATATCCTGCTGCTGGAAAGAGACATTTATTTATCATTTGCAATCCTTTAGTTTTTCTTTTAAGATTTTTTTGCCAAGTTCAACCCCTGGCTGATTATAGGTATTTACATCAATTAAATATCCAACAAGTGAAGTAAGCAACTCATAATAAAAAATGAGCTTTCCAATTGATTCTTCGTCCACATTTTCTAAGATAATTTCATCTACTGGGATATCTTCTTGCATTAAAAGCGCTTCTTTAATAGATTGACTTTGTAAGTTTATAAGCGTATCAAAGCTTAAATTATTAAGCATATCTAACTCTTTTAAAGGTTCAAATGAAATATCTGGTATACTTAAATCTTGCATAAAATTTTTAATGGTTAAAAAAGTAATGGTTTTATCGCGTGTTCCTTCCATAATAAGTTGCAAGAAAGAGTGTTGATCTTCTGGACCAATAAGCCCAATTGGTGTAAGCCCAACATTAAAGATAGAGTGCTTTTGGCGCTTGCCTAAACTTTCACCCCAAAGCTGAATATACCACTGCACAAAATATTTAAAACTCTCACTATAAGCAAACAATACATTAATATGAAATTGTTGATGCTTTTTGGCATAAAAAAGTGCTTTTTTTAAAAGTGTATCTTTGATATAGCCATCTTCAAAAAAGCTTTTATAAATTTTTCTTGCACCAAGTAAAAGTTTATCAATATCAACTCCAACCATTGCCAAAGGCACTAAGCCAACATTGCTAAGAACCGAAAATCTTCCCCCTACATTTTTTGGAATTTCAAAAAAAGATGCATTAAGCTCTTTTGCAACTTTTGCCAAAGGCGAATTAAGCTCGCTAATAATGCTAAATTGCTCTTTTTTGCATTTATTAAAAAAGTATTTAAAAAGTGCAATTGTCTCTAAAGTAGTGCCCGATTTGCTAATAATAAAAAAGTGTGTTTTTTCTAAATTAATTTGCTTTATTAAATTTTGAATATTGAGTGGATCTGTGCTTTCTAAAAAAAAGAGTCTTTTTGCAAAACTTTTTTGCGGTTTTAAAAAATTATAAACAGCTTTGGCTCCAAGAGAGCTGCCTCCAATTCCAATAACAACAATATCTTGAATTTCGCTATTTAAGTGTTGAAGTTGGACCTTTATCTTTTGGGTATTGCTAAAGGGTAAATGGTAGTAGCCAACTTTTTTTTCTTCTTCTTTGATTGCTTCAAAAAGTTCATTTTTCTTTCTTAAGAGATTTTGGCGCACAGTAAAATATAAAATATTCTCCATCTCCTCCCCTTTTAGGCAAGTTTAGCTTGTGCTTTTTTGATAAGTTTATTGATAAATGCTTGATAGTTTTGCAAATCCTCTTTGCTTTTTGCTTCGAAGCGAGTAACTAAAATTGGCGTTGTATTGCTAGCTCTCACAAGTGCCCAGCCATTTTTAAAATGGACTCTCAATCCATCAATTGTAATAATTTTTTCAATTTCAAAGGGGCTTTCTTGTTCAATCATCATTTTTATCTCTTCAATAATGCTAAATTTTGCTTCTTCGCTTGTTTTTACTTTCAGCTCATCTGTTGAAAAAAGCTTAGGAAGTGCTTCAAGCTCTTTATCTAAATTAATCCCATCTTTTACCAATTCAAGCACCCGTAAAGTAGCATAAATTGCATCATCATAGCCAAAATATCTATCATTAAAAAAGATATGACCACTTACTTCACATGCTAAATGAGCATTTAACTCTTTCATTTTTGTTTTAATATTTGAATGCCCTGTTTTATACATTATTGGCGTAGCTCCCATTTTTTCTAACTCATCATACATAATTTGAGAGCATTTTACTTCGCCAATGACAATTGGGTTTTGCATTGGCTTTGCTAAAATAAGAGCCAATTCATCACCTTTGATATTATGCTTTTTCGTTAAAACTGCAACTCTATCGCAATCTCCATCATAGGCAAAGCCAAGTTCCCCATCTTTTTGCAAGGCATCTTTTAAATCTTTTAAATTTGCTTCAACTGATGGGTCTGGATGATGATTTGGAAAAGTGCCATCTATTTCGCAATAAAGCCCCTTATAAGGAATATCTAAAGCTTGAAAAATATCTTCTAAAACAACACCCCCTACCCCATTGCCACAATCTAAAACAATCTTTTTTTCAAAACCTTTTAAATGCTTAAATTCATTAATAAGAAAGGCAATATAATCTTTTTTTGTAAAAATCTCTTCTTTTTGTGTATTAGTAGGAATTGTTAAATCTTGTTTTTTTTCAAATTCTTTGCCAATAGCATAGATTTGCTCTCCAAAAAATGGCTCTTTTTTAAGTGTGATTTTAAAGCCGTTATACTCTTTTGGATTGTGTGAACCTGTAATCATAATAGAGGCATCTATCTTAACTTCTTTGCCATCTTGTGTTTTTTGAGGCGTAAAGTTAGCAAAGTAATTAACCGGTGTTGGAACTAAGCCCATATCAAAAACCTTGCATCCAGCAAAATTAAGCCCGCTTATTAAATAGTCTCTTAAAGTAGGTGAGTGTTCTCTTGCATCATAACCAATTGCAACATTTAATGCATTTTTTTGTAAAAAGGCTTTTCCCAGTAAATAGCCAATAAGCTTAACGCTTTTTTCATTAAGCTCTTTTGGATAAACCCCCCTTATATCATATTCTCGAAAAATTGCTTGCATATCTTTCCTCCCAAAAAGAAATTAAAAAATTATAGCATCTTTTCTAAAAAGGGGGCTAAAATATTTTAAGGAAGTTTTAATAAAAGCTCTTTGCGGCGTAAAATTTTTTTGGGCATCTTGACTTCACATTCAATTAGTTTTAAATAATTTTGCCAGTAGATAGCTTTTTTTGCTTTAATTTTTGCATCTTGCATAAAGCCTTGTATGTTAAATAAGTAAAGTTTTCTCTCAAACTCATAAGCTTTATAAAAGTGTAAAAAGAGATTTTTTTTTGTGAAGTTTCCATCTTGATAGTAGTTTTTAGCTAAAAGATATTCATCTTTAAAAAATAAAACACCAACTATATCTTTTGCTTTGAGTTTATTTATATAATAATTGGCTTTTATGGTATAGTCTTTTTGATTATTGTTAAACTCAAAAGCTTGAGGATTTTTAATTTCAATATTAACCCCAAAAAGTGGGGTTAGAAGATAAAAAAACAAAAAACTAAGGTTGCTGATTGTTTTGGAAGTTTTGGATAAAGTTTTCAAAACTATTTTTTGCACTTTCATTTAACCAAATATATGATTTGTAGTTGATGGAGTTATCTTTTTTATTTATATATTTAATGTAAACTACATAACCATTGTCGCTGTTTTGGAAGATTTCTTGTCCTATTTCTTCATTAAGGGCATCTGCATTTAATTCACTCATAAATTTAATGTAAACAAATGGAACACTTTGATTATTTTCGGCACCCGCAATTTCATTATTATTAATAGAAATTGTAACATTGTTTTCTTCTGTTAAATTACCATCTTCATATATTTTTCGATTGATTGTATTTTCATCAATCAAACTATATTTTGACATTTTTGTGTGTGGTAATTGATTGCTTTGATATTTAATGCTATAAAGAGGGAAGTCTTGCATAGGAGGAATTATAGCATTTGTATTATTGTATTTTTGTTCATCAATTTGTTGAGAAAAGTTGATTGTTATATTTTGTTCATTATTGTTGTCTTCACTTTCATTTGTATTATCATTACCTTGATCTTGGCAAATAGTATTGTGAGCAACTATTTTGTCTTTTGCAAAGCTGTTAAACCAAATTGATTTTTCATATTGAATAGGATTTTCATCATCATCTTCTTGGTAAACTAAATAGCCTTTATCATTGTTATTAAAAATAGTAGTATTTAAGAGTTGATTTAATTGGGATGCATTTAATTCTTTTACATATTTTATTTTCCCAATTATATTGCCATTTTGATCTTTTGCAATAATTTCTTTTGTTTCATTATTAATTTCTTTTATTAATGTAGCATTAAATTCACCCTCAAGTGTTATATTGTTGTCATTGATTTGGATATGTTCTATATGAGCACAATTTATATCCATATTTATCTCATAATATTCTCCATTTGGTAAAAGTGAAGAAGGCATAAAGTTATTATATTCTTCTTGAGTTAAGTGAGTGTTATTTAAATCTTCTTCATTTTGGTTACCTCCTTCATTGCCTCCTTCACCTCCATTATCTGGATTTCCATAACCAAAGTAAACTCCGTCTCGATCGCTATGTCCGAAATTATCTCTTGCTTCTATTACAAAACCAATATGTCCTGCTTGGAATGGAATGAAGTTTGAATTTATAGTAACGATACATTGATTATTATTAACTTGAATATTAAATGCATCTATTGGTAATTGTTGTTGGTTTTGTCCTGCGAAAGGTTCTAACCAAGCATTTTGTATATTACAACTATAAGGGGCTGTATTAATTAGATCAGCTTGAATAACAAAAGTAATATTTACATCATCCACACTGTTAAAATGCATTAAATTATGTGGTCCTTCTAAACTAAAACCGCCAAAAATAGCTTTTCTTAAATCAGAACCATTAACCTCTTTTGAACCATTTTCATCATGTATTACAACTTTGCTAATTACATTTGCAAAA
This sequence comes from Campylobacteraceae bacterium, assembly GCA_027036015.1. Classification (GTDB taxonomy): domain Bacteria; phylum Campylobacterota; class Campylobacteria; order Campylobacterales; family Sulfurovaceae; genus JAADEQ01. The sequence continues at coordinate 72,438 of JALVTH010000051.1, read as the reverse complement.
CCATTAATTTCTGGTAAGCTTGAAATTTTTACTTTAAGTTTGGTCATATAAGTGTTATTGCCATCACTAATAATACCTATTGGTTTATGATGATAAATTGAAAGAGTTCTATTAAATTCAGCTTCTTGAGGTTCATAAGCAAAGTTGTGTCCAAATGTATTAGCAAGTGTCAAAGCAGAGTTTGCATTAAATAGAGCATTAACTTTTAAATAAACATCTCTTTTTTCGCTATGAACCATGTAAGTGCCTATGCCATTTAAACTGTTATTGATATCAAGGAGTTTAGTTTTAAAGTTTTGTAATTTATCTTTAATTTTTGCATCAAAACTTGTTTGAGCAATGTTTAAAGTAGCTATTTGATTAATAGCAGCTTGTAACTTAGCTTTGGAACTATCAAACTTGCTTTGCGCATCATCTTTTAATGAAAGGGTAGAATTGTCATTTAATGCGGCAACAGGATTAATTTTTATTTCTTGATATTCAATATCTTGTCCATTAATTGTTTTAGTTTTTGTAGCAATGAAATTACCATCAATAATATTATAAGCTCTTATATAATCAATTGTTGCAGCTTTGGCTTTGCAAAGAGCACTCAATGCTTTTAAATCATTTGCATTAAAGTGTACACCTTTATAACTAAATTGATAGTTTGGATTTTGTGTTAAAAGTACATCAATTTTTTTAGCAACAGTTATTAAATTGTTGCTAAGATTTGTTAATGTCTCTTCACTTGCATCTCCAAAGTTATCAATAGCCTTTAATAGAATTTTAGCTCCATCTTTATGAAGGAGTTTATCAAATGAAGCATCTTCTTGACCAACAAAGAGTAAATTACCTAAATCATCATTTAATGTTTGAGCTAAATGAACAAGAGCAAGAGCAATTTGTGCATCTGTTTCATTAATATCAGCTTGCGATAAAATAGCATTTAAATCACTCAAAAGCGTATCAACACTTTCATTATTTTTATCAAAGCCTTTTGCTTTATTAATTGCTTGCATAAGAGTGGTTATTTGTCGATGTACTGTTACATGAACAGTAGCTATTGTTGTAGTGTTGCCATCACTAATTGTATAGTGAAATGTATAAGAAATACTATCACCTTCAAAGTTTCTTGGCGGATTAAATATAATTGCTTCATGCATTGGAGCAATTTGAGCATAAGGGTTATCTACGTTAATAATTGATAATTTGTCATTATCAATATCGCTGTCATTTTTTAAGACATCAAGTAATGGACTAACTTGCTCACTTTGAGGCAACTGTACACTAAAATTATCATCTCTTGCAATTGGCGCATCATTAACAGGCAAAATATGAAGAGTTACAGTTTTAGAATCACTTGCACCATGACTGTCAGTAACTGTAATAGTTAAGTTAGTATCACCATTAGCATTAGCAACAGGTGCTAAATGTAAGACATTACCTTGAACATGTGCATTAATAAGACCATCACCACCACTTACATTAAAGGTTAATGTATCATTAATATCAGCATCAGTTGCATTCAGTTCAATTGCAGTTGCATTGAAATCTTCTAACAAATTAAATTCATCTTGAGGCAACACTAAATGTGGTGCATCGTTTACTGGATTAATATGTAATGTAAAGGTTTTAGAATCACTTGCACCTTGGCTATCAGTTACACTAATAGTAATATTAACATCTCCAAATGCATTTGGCATAGGAATAATTTGAAGCTTATTATTAATTACATTAACTTTGGCAATTGCTTCATTGAGAGAGTGAGCACTAAAAGTTAATGAATCATTAGCATCAACATCTGTTGCACTCAAATTAATTAGTGTAGTATTACTATCTTCATTAATTTCTGGTAAAGCAATATCATCTAACACTGGCGCATCATTAACAGGCAAAATATGAAGAGTTACAGTTTTAGAATCACTTGCACCATGACTGTCAGTAACTGTAATAGTTAAGTTCGTATCACCATTAGCATTAGCAACAGGTGCTAAATGTAAGACATTACCTTGAACATGTGCATTAATAAGACCATCACCACCACTTACATTAAAGGTTAATGTATCATTAATATCAGCATCAGTTGCATTCAGTTCAATTGCAGTTGCATTGAAATCTTCTAACAAATTAAATTCATCTTGAGGCAAGACTAAATGTGGTGCATCGTTTACTGGAAGCACTTCAATTGTTACAGTTGCATTTGACTCAGCTCCATAAGGATCTTTTAATTTATAAACAAATAAATCTTCTCCAGTAAAATTAGGATTTGGGCTATATTTGATTTTATTTCCATCAACTACTGCATTTCCATGTTGAGGATTTACAGCAATGCTAACATTTAGTTCACTTTTATTATCATCTTCATCATTATTTAATACATCAATTGTAATGTTGCTATCTTCATTTACTTGTACATTATCTGGCTTAGCAATTGGTCTTTTTCCTTTTGCTTTAATAGTAAAGTAGATTGGTTTGAGTAAGAATTTATCATTTTTTGAAATATTTGCTTCAATATAAGTCAAAGTATCATCATAATTTGGGCGGATAATAGAGCCGTTAATATCAACATTTTCTCCAGCATTAATCCAAGCAATTGAAACATTATTTTCAATGCAAGTTTGTGCTCCATTTACGTTAAGATTTGTAGTTACTTCATTTTCATTTTGATTTTGCCCTTTAATTTTTTCAAAACTTAAACAACTTGCAACTTTTGTTACATCTTTAAAATCATTATTAGTAACAGTTTGTACTGCTTCTTCTACAGCATTTGCAACTTCTGATACATTATTTTCTTTTTGAATAACTTCCTCGGCTCTTTTTACGATATGTTCTTGAACAACAGCTTCAATTGCTGTATTTGAAGTATTTTCTTCTTGCGTATAATGTTCAATAACCTCTTTTACTTTTTGTGCAGTAGTAAGTGCAGCTTGCGCAATTGCTTGAGCTTCATTATCATCATTTGTTACTTCTTTTGCACTTTCTTGAACAGCTTTTGTCAAATTATCATCAGCAGCAAGTTTTTGTGCAATTGTTTCTACTACATCAGTTACATTTTTATCAGTTTTTGCACTCATTACTTTGGCAATTGTTACAACTTTTTGCACGGCTTTTAGAGCATCTTTATCTTTTACTGGGTCAGCATCTACTTTAGAAGGTGGAATGTTGAGTGCTTTTGCTACCTTTTCTTTAGCTTTTTTTACATCATGTCCATTTTCAACTAAAGAAGCAACCATAGTTGTAACTGGTGTTAGGGCAATTTCTTTTTTACTTCCATCAAAAACACCTTTAAGTGTTCCGTTAAAATCTTCGCCAGTTGCTATAACAACTCCTCCCCTTGCATAAATAAAAGTGCCTTTTGGTACCTGCACATTATTTGGAATTGAAAAGTTTCCTTGTGTATCTGTTTTGGTAAGATAATCTTGACTATCTGCAGGAAAGCCTTTTGAAGCATTAATATCTACTAAAACATCAGCTCCTGCAATATATCCATCGCTAACCTTTCCACCACTAAGATGCTTTTCTTGAGGTGGATTTTGAGTTGGTGGATTTGATGCTGGTGGGTTTTGAGTTGATGTGTTTGAATGTGAGCCTCCTCCACCGCATCCAAGCAGTATAAATACTGCAGTTAAAGTTAAAATTGATTTTCTCATAAACTCCCCTTTTTTTAATTTTACTTTTTATTATATCTAAAATTTTTATTTAAAGAATTGATTTAAAACAATTTTTATCAAAAAATCTTAATAAATTAATCATACATTTTTTTAACCTTTTTTTGTCACTCTCATATCACTATTAGCTGTTATACTTATCAAATAAAAAATTGTAGGAGGAGTATTATGAAAAAATTTATGACATTGTTATTTATTTGGTTTATTGTAATTGGATGTGGTGGAGGAGGGCACCATCATCAAGCATCTAATCCACCAAGTAGTCCGGGAGGAGGACAAACTCCTTCTTATAAATTGAGTGGAAACTCTTTTATTAGTGGTTTTTTGAAGAAAAAAGTTAATGAAGGCTTTGCAAAATTGATGTTGGATGTAGATAATGATGGCATTTATAATGGTGTTAATGATAAAAGTTATCAAGTGCCATTGCAAAATGGAGCTTTTCGATTTGAAGATATTCCAGTATTTCAAAATAAACCTCTTAAAGCAAAATTAATAGTGCAAGTGCCAAATTATGCACCCTATCAAAAGGTTTTAAGCTTAGAAAATGGTAAATCTTATACTATCGATGCTTCAGCAGCAATAAATAAACCAATTTTAAAACAAGTATTAAAACTTGATAATCTTTCTCAAAGTGCCAAATTAAGTTCAGTAGTGATTTTTGGTATTAAAAAAAGTGGTAGCACTTTAGAAAGCTTTGCAAAATTAACAACTCTAAGCGCATTAGCAAATGAAAATAATGCTTCATTTCAAAATGGAGCTATCTCTACTTATACATTCCCTCTTAGTGAAGTGCCAGATAATGTAAAGCTTATAGAAGCATCTATGCAAGCGTTTGATTCTACTAAAAAAGAGGATTTACAAAACTTTCCAGGTGAGTTTAAAGGAAAGACAAATCAGGGTGAAGTTGGTTTAAAATCGGCTGCATTTGATTATTTTGTCTTGCGCGATCAAAATGGAAAAATTATTCATCTCAAAAAAAGTAAATTTAATGCAAATGTAGATTTGAGTAATTGTGCTCATATTTGGACGCGTCATGTTACTTTAGAAGAGAATAATACCATTATGAGTTGGGGAGATTATAATTCAAGCGATCCAGGTTATCAAGTGCCAATTTGGAGTAATGATAATGCACAAAATACTTGGCAATTTGTAGGAATTGCAAATTACTATCCAGATGATCTTTATTTTCAAGTATGCGTTCCTGATGATTGGGGAACTGGTTATTTAAACTGCGATTCTCCTTTCATGATTAATCGTCCTAAAAATATTTGTGTTAATGCAATTGATAATAGAGGAAATCCAGTCGATAACTTGATTATAACTGCACACCGCAATGGAGCTTATTATGATGCATATAGCGATAGTGAAGGTAAAGCTACTTTGCAAATTCCTGATAATAATTTAAACTCTTGGCAATTTAGTTATAAAGGAGACTACACCTCTTGGGAAGAAATTGCTATTAATTCAAACAATATTTATCAAAGTTCAATACAAGGATGTGATTATGAGCTAAATGTAACAGTTCCAAACCCTTATCCAGCTGATATAAAAGCAACAATTTATTTAAAAAATGGTCAACTTGCAAAACATCGATATGTAAGTTTAGAGTATGAGGGAGAAAATTCTTATTATGAGTATTTCCAAAGCAAAAAAACCAATGACAAAGGAGAAGTTTATTTTAGTGTAGATAAAAATACGCCTTATTTATTAACTTTTAGACAAGAATCAACGAAAGTAAATGTTAATGGCCAAAAAGAAGGAAATGAAACAATAGATACTGGAAGCTATGTGGATGTAGTATTACATGAACAAAATCATCCGCCATTACTTGAGATAGGGCTTGCTAATGCTAATGTGGTCAAAGGAAAAACGCAATATATAATGCCATATATTTATGCAAGCGATAGTAGTGATGATACAATAGTGCTTAATTGGATTAAATTAGATGGTAATGCAATTACTCTTTCTAATATTCAAAAAGTAAGTGAAAATGGTTATTTTTATGAAAGTGGAAGATATGATATCAATGGATTAAATGAGGGCAATCATACATTGAGTGTAAAAGTAAGTGATAATAATGGAGCATCAATCACAAAAAATTATATTTTCCAAATTCGCCAAAATCAAGCTCCAATTATTGAGGGTCCACTTGTTTTAGAAAGAAATAACACGCTTTATTACATTAAAGAGAGTGGTTCTTTTGTAAAACCAGGTAGCTATGAGATAGTGTATGTTAATGTTTATGATAAAGATGGTGATGATTTTAGTATAAAAGCAATAATTGATGGAAGTTATGGTAATTTAGGAAATAAATTTACCCTTAATAAAGGTTCTCATACTATCACTATCCAAGCAAAAGATGAATTTAACAATACGAGTGAAAAATCATATACTTTTGAAGCTAAAAATCAAAAGCCAATCATTGTAAGAGCTGGAGCATTAAGAGGTATTATTAATAAGCGACAAAGTGAAATTATGCATCTTTTTGCTTATGTCAAAGATCCAGATGGCGATGGAATAAAAGGCGTTTCTTTAACAATAACCGATTTAAATAATACAAACCATGTATATCCTTTATATAATAAAGGAAGTTTTTGGGGTAGAGACTTTAATATAAGCACTTATGCGCCAGGAGTGTATAAATTACAATTTTTAGCTCAAGATAATAATAATTCTTTGAGTGAACCTTATGATGTTAATATTTCAATAATTAATGAAAATACTCCGCCATCTATTGTGCCACCACTTGAGGATAAGACAATTTCAACAGAGCAAAATGCAACTTATACTTTTACTGTCATTGATATGGAAGGCGATAGAGTAAATGTTGAGTGTAAGCTTGATAATAGTGTTTTGAACCTTACTCAAAATGGAAATAGTTATAGTGTGATTTTAAGTAATTTGAGTGAAGGTAATCATACATTAAGTTGTTCAGCAAGAGATAGCCAAGGAGCCATGAGCCAATCAAATGCAACAATTAATGTATTTAATCCAAACCAACAATCAGTTTTAATAATTCATACAACATTGCCAGGAGTAATTGTTGGTATTCATAATCCAAATGATCAATATGCTTTGACTAAACATGTTATAACTGATGAATTTGGCAATGCTGTTGTAAATTTAGCATCAAATACACATAATGTTTCTTTCTCTTTGACATTTAGTCCTCAAACTATTTTGCCAAAATCTTTTATTTTGGAAAAAGCCAAAAATAACATTATCTCAGAAGCTCACTATAATTGCCATTATAATGAAGAAGAAAGCAACAATACTCATTGTCAAAGTGCCAACTGGTGCAACATTGTATCTTCAAATACACTTGCAACATGGGTAGTAGATGCAGCACAATTGTGGATAGGTGATCATAAAGTAACAGGTAGTGAATTTGATGATAATAACGACTCTATTATTACACAAGATGAACTTTATACTCATATAATTGCCCTTATGGATAGTAATGGGGATGGAGCACTCAATTGGAATGAGTTGAAAGAAGAAGAATATGCATTAGAGACTACTTTATATAAAAATATGCCAGTTGGAGAATATGATGTAGAAGTTGGTCCATATTATGAAGAAGAAGGATTGCCAGAAGAATTACAATCTTGTATGCAAACTCAAACATTGCAATTTAGTCTTAATATCAATAATTTAGATGAAAATGTAACAGAAATTACTATTACAGGTAGTAATTATGAAAATAGTAGTTATTTAGATCACCAAACTTCTTATCACACACAAATAAAAGCACTCTATCCAGATAGAGCTGGACATTATGACTTTTTGGTTAATATATATAAAGGCTTGAATAATAATATAGATAAATCTAAACTTTTCTTAGATTTAACGCCAAATGATTTAATTGATGGCTTAAGCTTAGATTATAATACAATGCAAAGTGAAAATAATAAAACAGTAACGATTCATTTAACTCCTAAAACTCCAATAGCTCAAATTTATGCTTATCGTAATGGTTTGAATATTAATGAAGTAGTTTTTGATGTGCCACAAAATGAGCCAGAAATTGCAAATAATGAAAATGAAATGAATTTAACAATGCAAGTAATTGACAATAATAAATTAACATATACTCTTAAATTAACAAACTATGATAGTGGGGCTCATTTTGAAAAATGGTATGAACAAGAAGGTTATTATGGTGATGGCTCTTTACAAAGCTATTATGATACCAATAACTATCCGATGTTAGATATTGATGCAGATTTTAATATAAGTAAAAAAGCCTTTGATATTAATGGTAGTGAAGTTGCTAAAGTAAATAGTAGTGCTTGGGGCTTTGAGATTGAAAATAGTGATGAAGAAGAGTTATGGAATTTTTCTATTATAAGTTTTGATTCACTTACACAACAAGAGGTAGGTTTTAATGATATTAATGTCACAAAATTTTATCCAAGCACTATAGTATCTCATATTAGCCAAATGGCTTCAAGTTTTAAATACTCTGATATTTGGTTTTGGGCACAAGAGCTTAAAGGTAAAAACAAAAATGAAGCTATTGCATATTGGCAAAATAATAAACAAAAAGAGTATGATTGGTATGAACTCTATCAACCATGGCCATATAGAGATTTTTATATTACTAAAGATATAAAAACAGCTTCAATGTTTAAACCAAGTAGTGATTTGAAAAAAGCTAACAGCGTTCGCAAAAAACCTCATTTTAATCCATTCCTCATTCGCCTTCCAAAAATCTTTCATTAAAAAAGGGGGCTTTGCCCCTTTTTAATTGATAGTGCATAATTGATAATTGAGAATAAAGAGTTGAGTGATGAGTAGTGAGTGGGAGGAAGAAGGTTAAAAAAGTAATTTAAACTCTACATCCTCCCAATAAAGGAAGAAATTATGCATCCAAAATTGCGCCGTTGCTTGCATTTGTTACAAGTTTGCGATATTGGCGAAGCCAGCGGCTTTTAAGCGGTTTAACAATTGGTTTAAAGTTTTCTTTTCTTTTTGCTATCTCTTCATCACTTACAAGCAATTCAATTTTATACTCATCTACATCAATTAAAATCTCATCTCCATCTTGCACTAAAGCAATCAAGCCGCCTTCTGCTGCTTCTGGGCTTATATGTCCAACGCTTAATCCTCTTGTAGCACCACTAAAGCGTCCATCTGTAATTAGTGCAACTTTATCGCCAAGCCCCATTCCCATAATTAAACTTGTAGGACTAAGCATCTCTTGCATTCCAGGACCTCCTTTTGGTCCCTCATAGCGAAGCACAACGACATGACCCTCTTTTACTTTTCCACTTGTAATACCCTCAATTGCTTCTTCTTGGCTATCAAAACATATGGCTTTGCCTTTAAAGCGGCGCTCTCCAACAATTCCAGCAGTTTTAATTACGCAACCTTGCTTGGCCAAATTACCAAATAAGATTGCTAAGCCTCCAACCTCGCTATATGGATTATCAATTGAGTGAATGATGTTATAGTCTTTAATTTGAGCATCTTTGATCCTATCAAAAAGCATTCCCCCTTCAATCACAGGATTATTTTTGAGTATATTGCCTCTTTTGCTTATCTCTTTCATTACCGCACTTACTCCACCAGCGCGATTTATATCTTCCATATGCACTGTTGTTAAAGATGGGCTGATTTTTGCAATATGAGCTACCTCTTTGCTAATTTCATTAATTTTTGCAATATCAAAATCTACCTCAGCTTCATTGGCAATTGCAAGCATATGAAGTACTGTATTTGAACTTCCGCCCATTGCCATATCAACAACAAAAGCATTATGCACAGCATTTTCATTGAGGATATTTCTTAGTTTAAATTGCTCTTGCTCTTCTTGGTTCATTTTTGCAATTTCGCAAATTCTTCTTGCAGCGGCTCTAAAAAGCTCTTCTCTTGCTTTAGTAAGTGCTAAGATTGTTCCATTTCCAGGCAAGGCAATACCCATAGCTTCCATTAGGGTATTCATTGAATTTGCAGTGAACATTCCAGAGCAACTTCCCCCACTTGGACATGCATTGCACTCTAATTCATAGAGTTTTTGCTCATCAATTTCGCCAGCTTCAAAAGCTCCAACACCTTCAAAGACACTTGCTAAATCAATTGGTGTTCCATCGCTTAAATGTCCAGCCGCCATTGGTCCGCCGCTAACAAAAAGAGTTGGCACATTAACTCTAAGTGCCCCCATAATCATTCCAGGCACAATCTTATCGCAATTAGGAATGCCAATCATTGCATCAAGTTTATGTGCATTCATAACTGTTTCGATTGAATTTGCAATAATTTCGCGGCTTGGCAAAGAGTAAAGCATTCCATCATGCCCCATTGCAATGCCATCATCAACCCCAATGACATTAAATTCAAACGGCACACAGCCATTTTTTCTAATTTCATCTTTAATAATCTCAGCAACTTTGTTTAGATAAAAATGACCAGGAATGAGCTCATTAAAAGAGTTGGCAACCCCAATAAATGGTTTGTCAAAATCTTCATCTTTTAGCCCTGTTGCTCTAAGAAGGCTTCTATGCGGTGCTCTTTGATATCCTTTTTTTATTTCATCACTTCTCATATTGTAACCTTTATTGTAAATTTTTTTAATTGTACTACTTAAAACTTTATAATACACTTGGTTTGATTGTTGCTATGAAGTGTAATTGTTCCGTTTAATTGACGTGTTGCTAAAAGATAAACAATTTTAAGCCCTAAAGAAGAAGTTGCTTTTTCTTTATCAAATCCTTTGCCGCTATCACTTACAATTAAAATTTTTCTCTTTTTTTCTTGGAAAAGCTTAATAGTAATATTGCCTTTTTCTTGGGAATCAAAAGCGTGTTTAAAAGCATTTGTAACAAGTTCATTAACAATAATTCCAACATAAACAGCCTCTTTTAAAGGGAGCTTTAAACGAATCTCTTCAACAATTTGGATATTTTTTTTGTTAAAAAACTTGCTTAAATCTTGTAAGATTGTATGAAGATACTTTTTCATATCAACTTCTTTTAACTCTTTTGATTCAATTAAAAAGCTGTATGTATGAGCAATTGCACTAATTCTTTGATCTAATTTGTTAAAGTATTCCCAGCAAGTTGGAGGAATATTTTGTTTTTGTAAATTTAGCATAGACAAAATAATTTGCAAGTTGTTTTTAACGCGATGATTGAGCTCTTGCAAAAGAAGCTCTTTTTCACTAAGTGCAATTTGAAGCTCTTTCGTTTTTCTTTGAACTTCTTGTTCAATTTGCTCTTTTTTGTTATGAAGCTCTTGCAAAAGCAAAGCATCAAGATAATCTTTTTGTCTTCTCAAAATTGCATATTTATCAGCAAAAGCTAAAAGTAAAAAGAGAGCTTCAAAACTTGATGCAATTAATAAAAGATTGTGTTGTTGGTAAATTATGCTCACTACTCCTAAAGCATCTAAAATCATTGCCAAGTAGGCTAAAAAGGCGATAAAAAAGCCCAAAAGATAAAATCGTGCCTCTTTGACTCCTTTGTTATAAACATACAAAGCACTCAAAAGATTGAAAAAGATTAAAAAGAGTCCAAGCAAAATGGTGCTATAAAAGGTGAATGCCTTATTTTGTGGTAAAAGCATATCTAAAAGTGCAAATGCAATAATAGTAAGATAGGTTCTAAAAATTTTTTTAAAACGCTTAAGTTGTAAAAAATTGATAGCAAAAAAAGAAGCAAAAATAATTAAAAGTGCAATTTTTGCTGTAATTGTTGTAATAAAAAGCTCTTTTAAACTATCTGGAAAAATAAATCGATAAAGCCCCAAATAGTCGCTCTGTTGCAAAAGCACAGCAAAAAGATAGAGCCCATAAAACAAAAAGGCAATATCTTTTAAATAAAGCGCTATTAAAAAAGAAAAAATTGCTAATGCACTAATAAATCCATAAAGATAAAAATTTATGTAAAGCTCTTTATGATTAAAGTTTACAAAATTTTTAAAATTATCTAAAGAGAGGGTAAAGTCAAGAGGCGAATAGAGAGTTTGTACTTTGAGTGTAATCGTTTTGCTTGAATTTGGCGGCAATGTGAGTGTTACAAAAGGGTAGAGCAACTTGTTTTGATAGCGCATTCCACTTTTTTGCAAAGGGTGCAAAAGAATAAAAGATTCAATTAAAGGCGAGGTGGAATAGATGGCAAATTTTTGTAAAGTAGGGGAGTGATTGGTGATTTTACATCGTAAAAAGAGGGGGTGTTTTTGCATTCCAAGATGAAAATGCTTGTAAGGAATTGTTTTAAAAGTGCCATTTAAATCAAATGAATAGAGGCAATTTTTGGCAAGATTTATTGGAGTTGCAAAAAGAAAAAAAGTAAAAAATAAAAGTAAAAATAACTTTTTCATTGCTTTTTCTTTATAAATTCAATAATTCTTGAAATTCCCTCTTCTAAGATTTTTATATCTTTGGTATAGGCTAAGCGCACAAAGTTTGGATATACTCCAAAATCAATGCCAGGTGTAAGAGCAACTCTTTTTTGCTCAAGCAACTCATTGCAAAACGTTAGGGCATTGTTTGAATATTGACTAATATTAAGCCATAAATAAAAAGCTCCTTTGGAATTTGCTATTGGAAAGTAGGGGATTAAGCGAGAAGTAGCAAAGGCTTTTCGCTTTTTAAAGGTGGCATATATTTTTTGCAAATAGTCATAATCAAAAGCTTTTATAGCGGCATATTGTGAAAGGGTAGGGGCAGAGATTAAAATATTTTGCGCAATAATTTCAGCTTGGCGCTTGAGTTTATCTGGCACAATCATCCACCCAATTCGAAGCCCAGGCATAGCAAAATATTTGCTAAAGCCACTAATTATAATGGCATCTTTATTAAACTCTAAAGCACAATGAGCCGAAGCATCATAAATAAGATCATGATAGAGTTCATCGCTAATAAAAAGTTTATTATTCTTTTTGCAATAGGTGGCTAACTCTTCTAAATTGCTATGGATTGTGCCAGTTGGATTGTTGGGGTTAGAAATGAGTAAAGCATCAAAAGAGAGTTTTTTTAAATCGTTTATTTTTAATTGGTAATTTGGAAATTGTGTAGGAACAAAAAGAAACTTTTTTTGCTCTAAAAGAGCAAAATTTTTATAGCATGGATATCCTGGGCTTGGTGTTGCAATGGTATTGGCAAAGTAAAAGGCAATTAAAAAGGCAGTGGAAGTGCCAGTTGTTATTATGATATTATCAGGATTGATGCTAAGATTATAAACTTTTTGATAGTGCAGGGCAATTTTTTGGCGAAGCTTTAAAAGCCCTTTGCTCTCAGTATAAAAAAATTTTTTTTGATTGATTGCTTCTTTTAGTGCTTCTTGCACTTTAGGTGAGGGCAAAAGGTCTGGTTCTCCAATTTCAAGATGAATAACATCTTTAAGGCTTTGAGCTTTTTTTACAATATCCATTACAATAAAGGGTTTCATGATGCAATCTTTTCCCACTCAAAACTTTTAATATTTTTTGTGTTTGAATTAAAAGCAATTCCAACTAAATAAATCTCTTTATTTTCATTAAGATACTTTTTGTAATATTTTTTCTCTTTTATTTGATTTAGAGCTTCATTAGAACCCACCTTAAATTCAATAATATAAATTTTATCGGCAATAAAAAGCGTTAAATCAACTCTTCCTATATTGCTTACATCTTCAGCTATTATTTGAATTCCTAAAGAAACTAAATAGGCATAAAGAACGCTTGCATAATATCCTTCATATTCGCCGTTTCCTTCAAAGATATTTTTTAGAGTCTCTAAAAAAAGGCTCTTTCCAAAGCGTCTTGGGCGGGAGAGAAAAACATATTCATAATTTGTAATTAAATCAAGCGCCTCTTTTGTTTTATCAATATAAAGGTAATTGCCACTTCTAATTTCGCTAAAAGTTTGAATCCCGAGTGGCAAAGCTTTCATAATGAGCCTTTTTTGTTTTATTATAGCAGTAAAAAGTAAATAAAATTATTAATAATTTTATTCCCAAAAAAAGAGGTAATCTTAAAGTAATATTTTTATGATAGAATATGTTCAAAAAAATTAAAAGGAAAAATTATGAAAAAGATAAGTTTATCTTTTATTTTACTCTCAAGCCTTGCATTAGCAAAGAGCGTGGTTACTCTCATGCCATATACAAGCTATATTGACTATAGTAGCTCCGTTAAGAATAAAGCAAATGTTGTTGGAATTTACTCTTCGTATTATAATTATCCAAACAAAATTGAACTTGGTTTAGAAAATATTAACATTGAATATAAAACAGGACAACCCGATTTAGATCAAAACGATATTACTCTTTTATACACGCGCTATTTTAAAAAGCATTTTTTCCTCAAAGGTGGTGTGCATTATATTAAAAGTGATGATAAACCAACCGATCATGGTTTAATTGGGATTTTAGGCTTTAATTATTATCAATATTTAAAATATAATGCAGGAATTGATCTTTATTATTCAAGATATAAACACTATCAGCCAAAAGAGTTAAAAGTGCTTCAAGTTAGACCTTATATTGGATTTAATTTTGGAAACTATTATAGTAAATTAGGCTCTTTCTATTTAGAAGCTGAGTATAACTACATCAAACCAGATAATCACAAAGAGCTTAATTTAAAAAGCAACTACAACTCTTTTGGCTTAAAATTAAGTCATTATAAAGGAAAGTGGACGCAAACTCTTGGTGCTTGGGTAGGAAAGAAAGCATTTGCTATAGATAACGGAGGTTTTACAGTTTATAATTTGGGAGAGACTTACAAAGCAGAAGCTAAAGCAAGCGTAGATTATGCAATTAACTTAAAAACACATGTAAAAGTGCAATACTCTTATGCTAAATTTGATGAAAATGGGAAAAAAGCGCATTCAAATAGCATAGGAGCATTTCTATCTCATAGTTGGTAAGGATGAAAAATGCTTTTAAATGAAATGATTATTGATGAGAATAATATTGCTTTTATTCCCTCTTTGGGGAGCTCTTTTGAACTCAATGAGAGTGCCAAAAGAGTTATAGAACTCTTAAAAGAGGGACAAAGCAAAGAAGAAATAGTGCAAACTCTATCAAAAGAGTATCATAAAAGATGGGAAGATATTTATATAGATGTTGAAGATTTTTTACAAAAACTTAAAATCTATGGACTGATTCAATGAAAATTGCAATTAGTGGACTCAATAATAACGATAATCCAGCTCCAGGAATTGGTGTTGCAAAAAGCTTGCATGATGAGCATTCACTGATAGGGCTAAGTTACGATCCAAATGAACCAGGTATCTATCAAGGGCTTTTTGAAAAAGTTTATCTTATGCCTTATCCAACTTTGGGATATGAAGAGTTTAAAAAGCGTCTTCTTGAAATTAAGAAAAAATCTCAAATAGACTTTTTAATTCCAAATTTAGATGCCGAATTGCCTTTGCTTATTAAGTATCAAAAGGAATTTAAAGAGCTTGGCATTGAGAGTTATTTGCCAAGTTTAGAGTGCTTTGAATTAAGAAATAAAAGCAAATTAGCAAGCCTTGCTCAAAAAATTGGGGCAAAGCATCCAAAAACGATTGAAGTTGCTTCGCTTGATGATTTAATTTATGCAACTAAAGAGCTTGGCTTTCCATTGATGGTTAAGGGAAACTATTATAAAGCTTATAAAGCCAATACACTTGATGAAGCAATTGAGTATTATTATAAAATCTCAAATGAATGGGGTTTTCCACTTTTAGTGCAAGAAATTGTCAGTGGTGAAGAGATTAATTTTATTGGTGTTGCTAATGCTCAAAGCTTAGTAGCTGGAATTGCTATTAAGAAATTAAGCACGACTGAGCTTGGAAAAGTGTGGAGTGCAATCAGTATTAAAAATGAGAAGCTCTTGAAACTTTGTCAAAAATTCGTAGAAGAAGTAGGATGGAAAGGGGCTTTTGAATTTGAAGCTATAGCTACTCAAGATGATATTTATCTTATAGAGATTAATCCTCGTTTTCCAGCTTGGCTCTATTTTGCCACCTCTTTAGGAGTGAATTTGCCAAAAATTTTACTTGATTTAGCACAAAATAAAAAAGTTGAAACGAAATTAGAGTATCCTCTTGAAAAGATGTATATGCGGTTTGTGGATGAGAAGGTTGTGGATTTTAGTGACTTTACAAAACTTTTACAAACGAAAGAGTTATAGGAGAGAAAATGAAATATCAAAAACCTACAATTAATAGAATCGATTTTGCACTTGCAAGCAAATATGGAAGTCCTCTTCGAAGCCAAAAAATAAAAAGCTCAATTGATGGAGTGAGTGTAAATGAGCTTGTCAAAGAGTTTGGTTCACCTTTATTTGTTTTTTCACAAAAAACAATCGAAGAAAAGTATAATGAATTTTTCGAAGCTTTTAGCAGCCGCTATCCAAAGGTGCAATTTTGGTGGAGTTATAAAACAAATTATTTAGATGCAATTTGTAAATTATTTCATAAATTGGGCTCAAAAGCTGAGGTTGTAAGTGAGTTTGAATATCAAAAGGCACGCCACTTAGGAGTTGAAGGCAAAGATATAATTTTTAATGGACCTTATAAACCCAAAAAAGCTCTCCTACAAGCTGTAAAAGAGGGGGCAAAAATTCACATAGACCATCTTTATGAAATAAATGATTTAGAAGAGATTGCAAGTGAGCTTAATATTGAAATTCCAGTAGCTATTCGCTGCAATATGGATACAGGAATCTATCCACAATGGAGTCGTTTTGGCTTTAATATTGATAATAACGAAGCTTACAATGCAATAAAAAGAATTTATGAGGGAAAAAAGCTTATATTAACAGGGCTTCATGCCCATATTGGCACCTTTATGTTAACAGCTAATGCTTATGCAAAAGAGACGCAAAAGTTAATTAAACTCAAAAACAAAGTTGAACAAGATTTTGGGTTTGAGATTGAATATATTGATATTGGAGGAGGCTTTGCAAGTAAAAATAGATTAAAAGGAGTCTATCAAGCTCCAGAAGTAGTTGTTCCAAGTGCAAATGAATATGCTGAGGCAATAGTTAATGCAATTTATGAAAATAATAAAGGTGCTTTGCCAGAGCTCTATCTTGAAACAGGGCGTGCTTTAATTGATGAAGCAGGATATTTGTTAAGTTCTGTTTTTGCTTCAAAAAGAATGCCAGATGGTAAAAAAAATTATATTATTGATGCGGGAGTAAATTTACTTTATACCAATTTTTGGTATAACTTTGAAATATTTTTAGATAAAAGATATGATGGCTTAAGTGAGCCTTCGCAAATTAATGGGCCACTTTGTATGAATATTGATATTATTGCACCAAATATTATGCTCCCAGCACTTGAGAGAGGCAGTGTATTAACCATTTGGCCAGTTGGAGCATATAATATTACGCAATCAATGCAATTTATTCGGTATCGTCCAAATATTGTTTTAATTGATAAAGAAAAAAATGTTCATTTAATGAAAAAGAGTGAAAATTTAGATACTATTATAGAAAATGAGCTTATTCCGCAATTTTTGCAATAACAAAGGCAAAAGGTGAGCCGGCTTTATTTTATCTTTAAAGCATATTACTCTATCTTATTTTTACGAAGCAATCTTTTTGGCTTTTTTTTGCTTCTTTTATCTTTTCTTTTGCCAAGTGTTGGTTTTTTGGGTTTAGTTGCCATTGTGGCAACGATTATTTTTGTTGAATTAATTAAGATGAGAGAAATTTATTTAAAACATGGGTTTTATTTATATAACTCTTTGTTAGTTGGAATGGGGGTTGGGTTTTATTTTCAAATCACACTATCTACCATTTTTGTAACAATACTTTTGGCAATTTTAACGTTTTTACTTAGTTTTGCACTTTCAAAAGTTTTTGCAAAATATTATTTACCCATTCTTTCGCTTCCTTTTGCCTTAAGTAGTATGCTTTTTTATTTGGCAAGTTTAAAATATACCAATTTAGTAAGTAATATTTTACACAGAACTGTGCTTTTTGATATATCGCTTCCTTTTAGCCCTTTTTTTAAAGCGCTTGGAGAAATTGTTTTTTTACCCTTTAATCTTGCTGGGCTTTTCATTGCAATATTTTTATTTTTTCATTCAAGAATTTTACTTTTTATGGCAATTGTTGGTTTTTGGGTGGGGGTTTGGGTGCATGCAATATTTGTTCCATTTGAAGAGGCGCTTTATTCTCCTTATAATTTTAATTTTATTTTAATTGCCATGGCACTTGGGGGATTTTTTTTAATTGCAAATATTAAAAATTATCTTTTATCTCTTATAGCAGTAGCACTCTCAGTTATCTTAATAGATTCAATGGAAGTATTTTTTAATACTTTTGCTTTGCCAGTTTTTACAATGCCTTTTAATATTGTAACAATTTTAATGCTTTTTTTGCTTGTTTCTATTGGTTATAAGTATTATAACGCAAATCCCAAAGAATCGCCCGAACACTCTTTGAGTGCTTTTTTGGCAAATTATTATCGCTTTTTAAGCGACAAAATTAAAATACATCTCCCATTTCAAGGAACTTGGGATGTTTATCAAGGCTTTGATGGGGATTGGACGCATAAGGGGCTTTGGAGATGGGCTTATGATTTTGTTATCAAAAAAGAAGGCAAAAGCTATAAAAATGATGGACTTTTTTTGCAAGATTATTATGCCTTTGGAAAAGAGATTGTAGCTCCAATTGATGGAGTTGTGGTAGATTTAAGAGATGATTTACCAGATAATCCAATTGGAATTGTCGATAGAGTAAATAATTGGGGCAATTATATCATAATAAAAAGCAATTTTGGTTATTTTGTTGAAATTAGTCATTTGATGCAAAATTCAATCAAAGTTAAAGTTGGAGATTTTATCCAAATTGGAGATATAATTGGAAAGTGTGGCAATAGCGGCTATTCACCCGAACCTCATATTCACATTCAAGTGCAAAAATATGCTACTTTAGGAAGCGAAACACTATCTTTTTGTTTTGTCGATTACATTCAAGAAAATAAGCTTATTTATTATCAAACTCCCAAAAAAAATGAAAAAATTACTGCAACTTTGCTTGATAAGGGCTTGAGACTTCATTTAAATTTTATATTAGATGATTGTATGAAATTTAAAGATCAAGATAGCAATGAGTATAAAATAAAAGTTCAAATGAATGATTTGGGAGAATTTTATTTTAGCGATGGAAAAAATAGACTCTTTTTTGCTTTAGATAGTAAATTATTCTATTTTTACCGCTATGAAGGGAATAGAAGTTATTTGCAAGAGCTCTTTAAGATAGCTCCTAAAATCCCTTTAATTATTCAAGAAGTAGCTTATGAAGATATTTTACCAATGGAGCTTAGATTTAACAAAATAAAAGCAGCTTTTATTGAGTTTTTTCTCTCGTTTTATTATAAGCTTTATAATAAAAAGATTGTGCTTTATAAAAAGCGTTTAGAAGTAGCTTCAGAAAATGGTAAAGTTGGCTTTAGCTTTTATGAAAAAGGCTTTAGTTATATTGAAGGAAAAAATTTTCAATTAAAAAGGATAAAGGATAAAGTTTCATGAAAAAATTTTTGTTTTTTATAGCACTTTTTTCATTTTTATATGGGCTTGATATAAAAAAAATTTATCTAAAATCATACAACTACGAAAAATCAAATGATTTTATTGATGCTATAAAAGTGCTTACACCTCTTTATAAAAAATATCCAAATGGTTATACAATTAATTTACGCTTAGCTTGGCTCTTTTTCTTAAGCAAAAAATATCAAAATGCAATTATCCATTATAAAAAGGCTTTAGTTGCTTCTCCTTTGTCAATGGAGGCTTTTATTGGTTTAGAAAGAAGCTATTTAGCATTAAATAATTTTGATAAAGCAATAGATGTTGGCACTATTATTGTGAAAAAAGATTTTTATAATTTTTATGGAAATTACTATTTGGCTTTAGCGCTTTTACAAAAAGTCTCTTTAAAAGAGGCAAGAGAAATTGCAAAAAAAATGCTTGCACTTTATCCAACTAATACCTTGTTTTTGGGTGTTTTAGCAAAAAGTTTTACCAAAAACAATCCTTTAAAAGCAAAACAAATTTATGAAAATATTTTGATTTTAGATCCAAATAATGTTGAAGCTAATGAATTTTTACAGGAGAGAAGATGAAAAAGCAACAAAGGAGGGTTGTTTTATTAAACTTAAAGGAAAAATAAATTATTATTATTAATGTAGCGAAAAATTACCCGCATCTGCGGGTTAGAATGCCAATAGCACCCTAAAATCAATTTCCTCTCCCCCTGAGTCAAGATTTTTTCTTGACTCATTTATAATTTTATTTATTTTTTCTTAAATGTCTGTTAAAGTTTTAAAATCTTTTGTTATACTTATAGAATCTATTAAGAATTTATAAATAACTTTATCTCAAATTAAAGGGATTATTTTTGATATTTATAACAAATTTATAAAAATCAAAGAGTTAAAAAATGAGTCAAAGTTACAATTTTACACAAAAAATTAAGTGTATTTATGAACATTTAGCTAAAAAGAGTTTAACTGAGCTTACTAAACTTTTTTGGATTAAAGACGGAAAAACCAGTTTTGAGCATAGACGTTTACATATTCAAAAGAAGTGGCTCCAAGGGAAAGAGAATTTTATTCCAAGAAAATTTAAAAGTGAGTTTACCTTATATCCTTTTTATAATGAATTTTTACTCAATAATAAACCTTTATTTAATGATGCAAATGAATTTTTAGAGATCTCTTTTAAAGATTTTTGTAAAAGAATTTATACTTATCTTAACTCTTTTGAAGAAAATTTTGTAGAAAACATAGATAAGCTCTTTCATTATTTTTATATGTATCGGCAAGATGCATTTAAAACAATCCAAAACTCTATTGGAGAGTATCAAATTATTTATAAAAAATTAATAAAAGCAAATGAGTATGAAATAGAGGTTATATCAAGTATTAATAAAGAGTACCGATATGAGGGGAGGGCAATATATAAAAAAAATAAACTTATTATGCATTTTGAAAATGATTGGAACTATATTACAATCATTGCAAACTTAGAGTTTTTAAATGCAAAAACAGCTTTTTTAATTGGAATAGTAAATGGTTTTTCGCAATTTAACCAAAAGGTGCCTTCTTCTAAAAAGGTTGTTTTAACAAGAAAGCAAGCAACAAATTACGATAGATTGTATTTAACACTTAATGAAACTGAATCTATGTATGCAGAAGAGAACTCTTATAAATACAATGTAAGTAATTTTGATTATTTAAAAAATCATTTCAACAAATATACCAAAAAACTTGAAAATTTTGATAATTTTTTTAATAATTTAAAAAAGCAAGAGTTTTTCTCTTCTCCTTATTTTAATTTAGCTTTTAGAGAGTTTCATGCAATAGCAAATATTTTTCAAAAAGTAGTCAACAATAGAGCTTTTTTTGTAAAAGATAGATATCAGCTTTTTTTAGGGTTATTTGATGAACATCTCTACCATAAATATGATAAGCTTTTTATTGTAATGCCAATTTATACTAAATATTTTATTTTTAATCACTTTTCAGAAGAAGCACAAAAAGTTTTAAAGATTTTTCAACGCCTTTATGCAAAAAAGGTTAAAATTGAACTTATTTTTTTAATTAATAATTGTAAAGGAGATATTACAGAACAATTTCGTTTTTATTTGCAAGAACTTGTAAAAATTGCTACAATCTATTTTTGTCCAAAAGAGCCTTTGTTAAAACAAGAAAGTATCTCAAGTATAGATTTTGTGATGGCTCAATTTAAAAATAAAAAAAATAAAAAAGAAGAATATGTTGCTTATAAACCATTTTATCATTATCGTCAAATGTTTGTTTATTCACAAAATCCAGAGTCTTTGAAACGATTTAAAACAATGCTTAATTACATTAAATTTAAATCAACTCCATATAAAGAGCCTTTTATTTTAGAAGAGTATTGCCCACGAAAGAAGGCTTCGCCTCTTAGTGGAACTTGGCATTTGTATGTCGTTGGAACGAAACAGCTTTGGGAGTTGACTTTAAAAATTTATGAAGATAACAAAGTTGAAACCTTTTACAATAATCGATTAAGCGATAGAGGAGAGTTAATTCAAAAAACTTTTCAATCAATTTTAATTTTAGAAGATTTTGAATCAAAAAGAATTACGACCTTAATGTTTGAGAATAAAAACTTTTTAATGAGTAAAGCTTTTCTTATAACGCTTCTTTCAAAAGCTTATAAGCAAGATGACGATATTTTCTCAATTGCAATTTGTTCAAAAGATCCTATTCCTAAAGAAAAAGTGATGGAAATTTTAGATGGTAATTATCCAAAAGTGCTTGAAGAAGAGATTTTAAAGCGTCTTAGTGATTATTTGTTTGAACGCTATGAGAAAAATTAAGAAAAAATATTCCAATTAATGAAGAAAGAGCAGTTATTAAAAAAAATAAAAAACTAAAAGCAACTCCAATATCGACGTTTAATCCGAGAAATTTGAGCCCATATAAAAAGGTAGCTTCCCTCGCTCCTACCCCTCCAATGGTAAGTGGTAAAACTGCTACAACAGATGAGAGTAAAAATAAAAATAAAAATTCTATCAAAAAATTTTGCAAAAAAAGCGCTTTAAAAAGAAAATAAGCACTTATTACTTGTAAAATTTGCACAAGAAGCCCTAACATTAAGGTTTTTGAGAGTAAAGGAAAAAAGAAAGGAAAAAAGCGCTTATGCAAAAAGATAAAGAGTGGATAGAGAGTAAGCAAGCCTAAAATTGCAATAAATTTTAAAAAGGGAAAAAGAGAGCTAAATTGTGAAAAAAGCAAAAAAGAAGCCCCTAAAAAAAGCAAAGCGATAAGCCCGCTCACCCTATCTAAAAGAGAAGCTTCAATAAGGCGCTTAATGGGCGCTTGATAGAGTTTATGCAAAAGATAGACTTTATAGCCATCACCTCCAATGCCTCCAGGTAAAAAAAGATTATAAAACATTCCAAGATAATAAAGCTTGAGATTTTGGCTTTGAGTAAGTTTTGCACCGCTTGAATTAAAGTAGTAATTAAGGCGAATGGAGCTAACAGTTTTTGAGAGATTAAAGGCTACAAAGGCTAAAAAAAGATAAAAGAAATTGCAATGGAGTAAAAGTTTTTTTAACTCTGCTAAATTAACTTTTGATAAAACAAAAGCAACAAGCACAAAAGAGATAAGAAGTTTTACAAAAGTTTTAGCCACGTGCTTACTTTTTGCTAAAAACTTCTTTTATAACATAAGGCTTTTTATTTTGCGATTCATAATAGGTTCGCATAATCATTTCAGCCAAAAATCCTGTCGTTATGAGTTGAATTCCTCCAAGCGTTAATAAAATGCCAAGCATCAAAAGTGGTCTGCCACCAATACTATGCCCTAAAAGCTTTAAAATGAGCATATAAAAATCAATGATACTTCCAATTAAAAGCATGCCAAAGCCAAGTGAGCCAAAAAGATGCATTGGTTTTGTGGCATATTTTTGAAAAAAGAGCATCAAAAGCAAATCGCTAATAACTTTAAAGGTTCTTCCAATGCCATATTTACTTTTGCCAAAACGACGCGGGTGGTGGCGAACTGGCATTTGGGTCATTTTTGCCCCATATAAAGCAGCTAAAACTGGAATAAATCGATGCAACTCTCCATAAAGCCCTAAATTTTTAGCCACCTCTTTTCTAAAAACTTTTAGAGTGCAGCCATAATCGTTTAAGTAAACACCAGTGCTTTTTCGAATAATATAGTTTGCAATTTTACTTGGAATTTTTCTAAGCAACATTCCATCTTGTCGATTTGCACGAATTCCAGCAACGACATCCCAGCCTTCATCCTCAAGCTTTTTCATCATAATTGGGATATCTCTTGGGTCATTTTGCAAATCTCCATCAATTGGGGCAATGAGTTCGCCTTTTGCTGCATCAAAACCAGCTGCCATTGCAATGGTTTGGCTATAATTTCTATTTAAAACAAGTAGTTTGACTCTTTCATTTGCCCATTTTTTTATTTCATTTACTGTATTATCGCTTGAGCCATCATCAACAAAAATAACTTCATAATCAATTCCTTTTAAAGCATCTTCTATTGCTTCAATTAAAGGCTTAATGTTTTGCTCTTCATTCATTACAGGAACAACAACTGATAGTTTCATTTCTCAACCTTTATAAGGGCATAAGCATATTTTTTATACAAAATTTTATATTTTGCAAACTTTTTTAATGCTGTTACTTTAGTAAAAACAATATCTCCAGCTTTTGGTTTTGCTTTTTTTACTAAATGTTGGGAATATACAATAAAGCTTGGGGTATTTACTTTATACATCACAACGTTTAAGTCTTCTTTTTTTGCAATAAGTGCTGCTTCTTTAATAGGCATTTGAGCCAAATTGGCATAGGCTTTTGCTGCGATAAAATTGACCCCAATAATAAAAACAAAAGCTGTTATGATACTTTTGGCAATTGTATCTAATTGCCGATTAAAAATAAGCCAAAAGGTAAGAAAAGCGGCAAAAAGGAAGTATAGTTTATAAAAAAGTCCAAACTCTTTTGAAGCATTGCTTAATAAAATATTGGCAAAGTGATCGTGAGTATGAATATAAGGTGCAAGAAATGGTAACGACAAAAGCACGAAATAAAATAAAAGCACAGGCAAAAGTAGCCAAAAACTACTTTTTATTTTTTCAAAAAGAGCTGCCATCATAATAAAAAGCCCACTATAGCCATAAATAACATAATGAGGCAACTTCGTGCCAGAGAGGGAAAAAAAGAAAAAGACAAAGCCAAATAAAATAAAAAAATAGCGAAAAAAATCACTCTTAAAAAGCTTTTTGATTTGCGTTAAAAGTTTTAAAAAAACTGAAGTAAAGGGCATTAACCCAAGAAGTACCACCGGAATATAATAAAAAAAGCTTCCACTATGATGCTCAAGTGGAGTGCGAAATCGAGAGATATTATGCTTTAAAAAAAAGCCATCAATAAATTTTTGTCCTTGGTCAAGATACTCTAAAATATACCAAGGTGCGGCAATTGCAAAAAAGAGTAAAAGCGCTATTGGGTTAAAGATAGTGTTAAGAAAAAATTTGAGATTTTTTTTACTTAAACAATAGAAAAAAAGTGTCATAAATGGAATAAAAAGTGCAATTGGTCCTTTCGTTAGAACCCCAAAAGCTGCAGCCACACTTGCAAGATATAAGAGCTTTTTATCTTGTGTTTTTGTATATTCAAAAAGGAAAAAAAGCGTTGCAGCTAAAAAGAAATTAAGGAGCGAATCAGCAATTGCAGCTTTTGCAATGATAGTAATTTGCAGTGAGCTTACCATAAAAAGAGTACTTAAAAAGGCAATTTTTTCATTAAAATAGCGTTTTGCAAAGAGATAAGTTATTATTGCCCAAAAGGTAGCTGCTAAGATTGAAGGAAGTCGCAAAGCAAACTCATTGAGTCCAAAATGCTTTACACTGAGAGCTTGAAGCCAATAGATTAAAATTGGTTTGTCAAATCGAAGCTCTCCATTGAGATAGGTTGTAATGTAGTTGTGATTTAGCAGCATTTCACGTGTAGCTTCGCTAAAAGCGCCTTCATCTAAATCAAAAAGTGGTAAAAAAGGTGCTGGTAGATAAAAGCTAACAATTATTAATGCAAGCAATATGATTTTATGATACTTTAGCATTTTCTTCCTTGATAAATTTTGGATAAAGATAGACTGAAGTTAGAGCTCCAATGAAAGAGCCAATGATAACATCGCTTAAATAATGAGCTGTTAAAACAACACGAGAAAATGCTATTAAAATAGCAAAAAGAATAAAAAAGTAGCGATATTTAGGAAATAAAAGTGCCAAACCAATACCTAAGCTAAAAGCTGTGGCACTATGGCCTGAGGGGAATGAGTTATAAAGCGAGCCAAAATGAAAGAGGCTAAAGCCAAAAAGATGTTCTTTAAAAAAAAGAGCAGGGCGAAAGCGTCCAAAAATGACTTTTAAAATATCTACAATTATGCCAGAAAGCACTATAGAGCTAAAAAGATAAAGCATTGCCTTTTGATAAAATGTTTTTTTAAGCAATACAAAAAGAAAAAAAAGCAAAAGCGTTGCGCTAAGAGGGTAGAGTGCATAGCCAAATTGTGTTAAAAAATGGAAAAAAGGTGCAAAATTTTTGTGGGTATGAAAAAAGAGTGCAAGCGTCTTATCAAAAACAAAGAAACTAAAAAGAGCGGCGAAAAAAATAAGAATGTTACTTTTCATTTGACTTCTTATACAGCGCTTGTTTAACGCGTTCTAAATTGAGTTTTTTTTGCATTTTTGTATAAATTGTCTCATACTCTTTTGTGCTAAGTTTTAACTCTTTGCAAATTTGCTCTTTGGTTAATGCTTGATTTAAGGCTTTAAAAAGTTTAAATTCTTTTTTAGTTAGTTTGGCTTTTAAAGCCAATTCAAGCTCTTTGCCTTCTTTAAGTGGAAAAGAGACTTTTCGAATAAAGCGCTCTAATAGCTTTTGCAAAGAAGCTCCTTTTTCTTGCAATTGTAACAAAATCTTAATTAAAGCCCTTTTTATCAAAAAAATTGATTACCAAAAGTGACACAAAAGCTTTTCAAATTCTCGATTTTATCGAAAATCTTTGTAATTTTATGCTAAATCAATAAAATTGATAAAAAATGTTGTCTTAAAGGAGAATAATGCCAAAATATCTTATTATATTAGCATCTATCCTCTTTAGTGGTTGTGCACTCTCAACAGGGCCTCTTTATTATAAAAGCACGCCTTCTTTTCATAAAAAAAGATATAAAAGTCTCTCTCATAAACAACTAATTGGTTTAAAAGAGTATGGTATTGCTTCTTATTATGGCGAAAAGTGGAATGGAAGATTAACGGCTAATGGAGAACGTTATAATTGCTACGCAATTACAGCTGCACATAAATATTTACCATTTAATTCTTTAGTAAAAGTAACCGATTTAGATACAGGACGAAGTGTAATTGTAAGAATTAATGATAGAGGTCCGTATATTGGTGGAAGAATTATTGATTTAAGCAAAGGTGCAGCAGCAAGACTTGGTATTTTGCGTAAAGGAATTGCAAGAGTAAAACTTGAAGTGATTGGATAGAGCTTTAGGCTAATTGAACTTATGCTACAATTTTGCTAAATAAACGTAGGAGTGAATGATGGTTTTTATAGAAGATGTATATGCCGATGAGGTTTTAGATAGCCGTGGTAATCCAACAGTTCGAGCAACAGTAGTTTTAAGCGATGGAACAAGTGAGAGTGCTATTGTTCCCAGTGGAGCAAGCACTGGAAAAAGAGAAGCTTTAGAGCTTAGAGATGGTGGAGAGCGCTTTAATGGCAAAGGAGTGCTAAAAGCTGTTTCAAACGTTAATGAAGCAATTGCCGAGGCGCTTATTGGAATGAGTCCGTTTAATCAAGCTGAAATTGATGTGACAATGAAAGAGCTTGATGGAACGCAAAATTATTCAAACTTAGGAGCAAATGCAGTACTTGGTGTTTCAATGGCAGTTGCTAGAGCTGCTGCAAGCTCTTTGAAAATGCCTTTGTATCGTTATCTTGGTGGTGCAAATGCTTTAACAATGCCAGTTCCAATGGCAAATATTATTAATGGTGGAGAGCACGCTAATAATAATGTCGATTTTCAAGAATATATGATTATGCCAGTTGGATTTGAGAGCTTTAGCGAAGGTTTAAGAGCTACTGCTGAGGTTTATCAAAAACTTAAAAAAATTATAGATTCAATGGGCCAAAGCACTGCCGTAGGAGATGAAGGTGGTTTTGCACCAAATTTAAAAAGTAACGAAGAGCCAATTGAAGTGATTATGCAAGCAATTAGTGAGGCTGGGTATGAGCCAGGTAAAGATATCGTGCTTGCTTTAGATGTGGCTTCAAGCGAGTTAGTAAATGAAGCTGGAAAATATGTTTTAAAATCTGAAGGAAAAGAGTTAAGTTCAAGCGAACTAATTGATTATTATGAGGCTTTGCTTAATAAATATCCAATTGTTTCAATTGAAGATGGCTTAAGCGAAGATGACTGGGAAGGCTGGGCTGAACTTACAAAACGCCTTGGCAATAGAGTGCAACTTGTGGGTGATGATTTATTTGTAACAAATGCAAAAATTTTGGCTGAAGGTATCAAAAAAGGTATTGCCAATGCAATTTTAATTAAGCCAAATCAAATTGGAACAGTAAGTGAGACAATGATGACTGTTCGCCTTGCGCAAAGAAATAATTATCGCTGTGTAATGAGCCACAGAAGTGGTGAAAGTGAAGATAGCTTTATTGCAGATTTTGCAGTGGCTCTCAATACCGGTCAAATTAAAACAGGTTCAACTGCAAGAAGTGATAGAATTGCAAAATATAATCGCCTTTTAGCAATTGAGCGTGAGCTTGGACAAGTAGAGTATCTTGGCTATGAACTCTTTAGAAGAAAATAAAAACCAAAAATCTTGGGCTTTTAAAATCTCTTCTTTTTTTGAGAGCCCAATCTTTATTATTGTTTTTCTTTTTTTAGTGCTTTGGTATTTTTATTCTCTTTTATTTGGAGAGCGATCTATTAGTGCTTTAATTAGTGCTGAGAGTAAAAAACAAGAGTTAATAGACGAATATAATAAGCTTCAAGAAGCTAATCAAAAACTACAAAAAAAATATTTTGAGCTTATACAGCTAACCCCAGAAGTTGATGCATTTTAGTACTCCTGCACTCTTTGCAGGAGTTTTTAAGGAGGATTTTTAGTTGCTTCTGCTCTAAAGGATTATTGTAATAAGGTTTTTACTAAAAAGCCCCTTCCTTTTGAAGGGGCCAAATCTTAATGTAAGGGGGAGGAAATACATTATGATTTTAGGGTGTCAAATGCTTTTTGTTTTGGGGAGGAGGAAACAATGTTTCGCATTTGACACATTGCAATTATAATATATTTTCGTGTAATATTTGTTGAAAAGAGAAAATTTTTTAAGAAAATGTATAGAAATTACACAACGAAAGGTTTTTATAATGTTTCAAAAAGTAATTGATGAAAATCTTGCTTTAGTTTTAAATATGCCCCATTTTGCCGATGAACTTTTTGCTCTTTCAATAAAAAATAAGGAGCATCTTAAGCCTTGGTTTCCTTGGGCAAATGATCTTAAGTGTGTGCAAGATACAAAAACTTTTATCTATTCGCAACTTCAGGGTTTGGCAAAAGGAGAAATTTTAAGTTGTTTAATAAGTTATAAAAGAAAAATTATAGGAGTTTGCGATTTGCATAAAATTTCTCAAAAGAATAAAAAAGCCTCAATTGGTTATTGGATTGATAAAGATTATGAAGGACAAGGATTGGCAAGTAAAGCGGTAGGAGCGCTTATTGAGATTGCTTTTAAGGAACTAGGTCTTAAAAAACTCTCAATTTATGCTCAAAAAGAAAATATCAAAAGCCAAAATTTAGCACAGCGTTTAGCTTTTAAAAAGGTTGCTTTGCTTGAGGCGCATCTTTTTATGAATGGTGAATTTAAAGATTTTTATCTTTTTGAGAAAGTTAAGCAATGAAGCAAGTTTTATTTGTTTGTTTAGGGAATATTTGTCGCTCTCCTTTGGCTCATGGATTAATGGAGCATAGAATAAAGCATTTAAAGCTTCCAATCAAAGTAGATTCAGCTGCACTTAGCCATTATCATATTGGTGAGCCTCCATGTAGTGTTTCTCAAAAATTAGCAAGAAGTAAAGGCATTGATATTTCTTATATTCGTTCGCAGCATATTAGTGAGTTTGATTTAAGTAAATATGACTTAATTGTTGCTATGGATGAAGATAATAAGCAAGAACTTTTGGCTCTTGGAGTGCAAAATGTTAAGAAGTTAGGAGATTTTGGCTTTGATGGAAAAGATGTTGCAGATTTATATTATGAACCACACAAAAAAGAGGAAGCGTGGAAGATGATAGAAAAGGGAACTTTAGAAATTATAAAATTAGTGGTATAACACTTGAAGTAGAGCTTCAAGAAGCGCTTCTTTTTCGATTTTTCTAATTTTTTGGTAATATTCTTCAAAACTCAAGTTTTTTTTGCTTATCTTTTTTTGTAAAATAATTTCCCCGCCATCAAGCTCTTCGTTTACCCAATGAACGCTTACTCCACCTTCATTAAATTCATCTTCATAACTTCTTTCAATGGCATTTAAGCCTTTGTGACGTGGCAAGAGGGAAGGATGTAAATTAATGGCTTTAATTTCTTTGGTAAAAATTGGCGTTAATATTCGCATAAATCCAGCAAGAACAGCTAAATCAAAATCAATAGTTTTTAATTTTTGAACTAATGCTTTATCAAATGTTTCATGGTTTGTAAATTTACTTGAATCGATAATAAAGCAAGGAATTTGATGCTTTTTGGCTACTTCTATGCCTCTTGCGTTTGGATTGTTTGTAAAGGCTGCAACAATGTTAAATTTTTCTTGATGATTGGCTAAATATTCAAAATTTGAACCATAACCACTAAAAAGAACTACTATTTTTTTCATAAATGATATAATAGCATAAGTTATTTAACGCAAGGAGAGGGAGTGTTTGTAATTTCAAAACTTTTTACCTATTTCTTTCTGCCGCCTGGGATTTTTATCTTAACACTTTTTCTTACTGCTTTTTTAGTAAAAAAAGCAAGAGTATTTTTTTTCACAATTGCTATTTTTTTTTATTTGCTCTCAACAAAGTTTATAGCAAACGCTTTACTTGCTCCTCTTGAACAAATCAAAAACAAAGATGGCAATGCAAGCGTGGTAGTGGTCCTTGGAGGTGGGGTAAACTTGAGTGATTACTTTAAAGCCACCAATGAAGCCTTTAAAAGAGAAGTTTTTGCCTTTTTTTTAGCAAAAGAAAAGAAGTTGCCTCTTGTTTTTTGTGGAGGAGGCAAAAGGGGAGAGGAAGCTCTTGGAGCTAAGCAAGATTTTGCCATTTTGCAAAAAGAGAATAAAAGTAATATAAAAATTTATTATGAAAAAAAATCTCGAAATACAAAAGAAAATGCTTTTTTTTGTAAAAAACTTTTTGAAAAAGAAAAACTTTCTAAAATAATCTATTTAGTCACTTCAGCCTATCATATGCCAAGAGCAAGGTACTATTTTAGTAAAGCTGGATTTAGAGTTTATGCAAAGCCTTCAAATTTTTATGTTGATAGAAGTTATACATTTTTAGATTTTTTACCGCAAATGCGCTATTTTAATGAGTCTTACAAAGCAATTCATGAGTATATTGTGCTATTGGTTGCAAAAAATTATTAAAAAATATAAAAATTTGACACCCATCAACGCTTAGTGCACAAAAATATAGTATAATAAAACCAAATTTTTTTAAAGGGGTAGAAATGATTAAAAAACTATTTGGTGGGCTTTTAATAGCAATTGCAATGGTTTCGTTTGCAATGGCTCAAAGTAATGCGACAAAAGAGAATAATGCAACAGCTCAAAAAAAAGCTGAACAAAAGATAGATAAAGAAGCCATTAAAGCGGCTTATAAACTTTTAGAAGTAATGAATTTAGAACAATTTTATAAAAATGCTGTTAATGCTTCAACTCAACGATTAGTAATGGCAAATCCAGCTTTTAAACCAATTGAAGGGAAAATTAAAGCATTTTATAATAAATATATTGGCTGGGATGCAATGAAAAATGATTTAGCCAAGCTCTATGCCAAATATTTTAATGCTAAAGAATTAGCTGATATTACAGCTTTTTATAAGACAGAAACTGGGAAAAAAGTTTTACAAAATATGCCAAAATTATCGCTTGAAGGGCAAATGCTAACTCAAAGCAAATTACGACCACATTTAGCCGAGCTTAAAGCACTTTTAGATAGTGCAATGAAAAAAGCACAAAAAAAACAAGAAGAAAAAACGGTAGCTTCAAATTCTTCTAAAAAAGAACAAACTCATAAATAACTCCTTTTGCTCTATGTTTTTACATAGAGCTTTTCCTTCTTTACACACTTTGCTTATTAAAATTGTGTTATACTTTTTATAAAAATCTTTTTTTAGGATTAATGATGGAGTATTTTGCAAAAAGAATTATTCCTTGCTTAGACGTTGATAAAGGAAGAGTTGTTAAGGGAGTAAATTTTGTTGGTTTAAGAGATGCTGGCGATCCTGTTGAAGTTGCCAAGCGTTATAATGAAGAAGGAGCAGATGAGTTAACCTTTTTAGATATTACAGCTACGCATGAAGAGAGAAAAACAATTGTAGATATTGTAAAAGAGGTGGCAAAAGAGGTTTTTATTCCTCTAACTGTTGGAGGAGGTATTAGGGAACTTGATGATATTTATAATCTTTTAGCAGTAGGCTGCGATAAAGTCAGTATCAATTCAGCTGCCATTAAAAGACCAGATTTTATTGATGAGAGTGCAAAACGATTTGGAAGTCAATGCATTGTTGTAGCAATTGATGCGAAAAAAGTTGGACCTAAAAATTGGCATGTCTTTACTCATGGTGGAAGAAAAGATACCGGAATTGATGCAATTGAGTGGGCAAAAGAAGCATATAATAGAGGGGCAGGGGAGCTTTTGGTAACCAGTATGGATGCGGATGGAACAAAAGCTGGATATGATAATGAGCTCAATTGTGAAATTGCTAGAGTTGCTCCTATTCCAATTATTGCAAGTGGTGGAGCTGGGAGCATGGAGCATATTAAAGAGGCTTTTATTAATGGTTGTGCTGATGCAGCTTTGGCTGCTTCGATTTTTCATTTTCGAGAAATTGACATTATGGATTTAAAACGCTATTTAAAAAACGAAGGTATAGCCGTTAGAATCTAAAGGGAGAGAATGCTTATTTGTGCTGGGAATAATGAATTTATTAAAAGGGCTTTGCCAATTGGAGTAGGGCTTATTGAAAGTAGTATTCATTTAACAAAACTTTGTTTAATGAATCCACCAGAGTTTTTACTTTTTGTTGGAAGTGCCGGTAGCTATGGAAAATTAAAAATTTTTGATATTATTGAGAGTAAAAGTGCAGCAAATGTTGAACAAGCCTTTTTATTCAAAAGTGGCTATACTCCATTAGATAATCTCATCTCAACTGCAAATGATGTTTCACATGAAACAATTATTAATTCAAGCAATTATATTACAGCTTCAAAAAAGATTGCTCAGCAATTTTTAAAACTTAACTTAGCAGCAGAGAATATGGAATTTTTTTCGGTTTTAAATGTTGCAAAAGAATTTAATATTCCTTGTGGTGGTGTTTTTGTTATTACAAACTATTGCTATGAAAATGCCCATGAAGAATTTAAACAAAATCAAAAAAAGGCAGTTGAGCTTTTAGAAGAGTATTTAGCAAGCAAAGGATTAATTTGATGAAAAAGCATATTTTAAATTATACAAAAGATGAACTTGCCAAGTTTATTTCTCCAAAGTTTAGAGTTAAACAGCTTTTTAGTTGGATTTATAATAAAAAAGTAACAAACTTTTTAGAAATGAATAATCTACCAAAAGATTTACGACAAAAATTAAATGATGAATTTACGATTTTAAGCTCTCAAATTGTCTCGAAACAAGTGAGCAAAGATGGGTCAATTAAATATCTTTTTAAACTGCATGATGGACATACAGTTGAAGCTGTATTACTTTTAATGAAACCAACTGTTTATAATGAAGATGGCTCAATTAAACATTTGCCAAAATATACGGTTTGTGTATCGAGTCAAGTTGGTTGTAAAGTAGGGTGTGCATTTTGTTTAACGGCTAAAGGAGGCTTTGTAAGAGATTTAAGTGCTGGAGAAATTGTTGAACAAATTTTACAAATTTACATTGACAATAATATTGAAAGTAATCGTAAAGTAAACATAGTTTACATGGGAATGGGAGAACCGCTTGATAATTTAGAGAATTTAGCAAAAGCCATCAAAATTTTTAGTGATGTTGAAGGCTTAAGCATTTCGCCACATCGTCAAACAGTTTCAACCTCTGGATTAAGCTCAAAAATTGATAAACTTGCCAAGCTAAATCTTGGTGTAAACTTAGCAATCTCTTTACATGCAGTTGATGACAAATTACGAGAACAGCTTATGCCAATTAACAAAGCTTACAACATAGCTTCAATTATGGAAGCTGTTAGACGCTTTCCTGTAAATTTGCGTAAAAAAGTATTGTTTGAATATCTTATGATTAAAAATGTTAACGATAGTTTAGATGCTGCAAAAAAATTGGTAAAACTATTAAATGGTATCAAAGCAAAAGTTAACTTAATTTATTTTAATCCATATGAAGAAAGCGAATTTCAGAGACCAAGTTATGAAGATATGAGAAAGTTTCAAAAGTATCTTTTAAGCAAAGGAATAATTTGCACTATTAGAGAATCAAAAGGGCTTGATATTTCTGCAGCATGTGGGCAACTGAGAGAGCAAAAATTACAAGAGGAGCAACAGAGATGACAAAATTAGATATCGCTTTATATTTAATAATTATTGGTGTAGTTGTTGTTGGTGTCATTGGTTTTGTAATAGCTGCACGAAAAGATGATGAGAAATAAATTGACAAAAAAGTTTCACGTGAAACATTTTGTCAAAAAAGTTTCAATTTACATTATTTTACGAAAATTTACAGAAATAGATTTATGGCATCAATAAATCGATATAATTTAGTCAATCTATTTTTTACAAAAGTAGTAAAAATACTTTTTTAGTTAAATTTTTGACAAGTAAATTTTATTTACATAAAAATTAAAAATTAAAAAAATAGAATTTAGAATATGCTACTAAAATGTAAAATATTGTAATTATTAACAAAATTGTAAAATTTAAAAAACTTATTAAATTGTAATTTTGCTTTAAAGTAATAATTGACAAATTATTGACAAAATACTTTTTAAGCTTAACAATTAATTATTTTTTATTTGTATAGATTAAGCACTTATTACATTAGAGTGTTTCTAATTAATCATTTTCACTAAATTTTTACAAATAGTGTAAAAACAAATTTTAAAAAGTTTAATGATTGAAATTTATATTAAAGCATTTACTTTGTTTTTAAAGTAAAGATTCTGTGATTTACAAATTTTTGTAATTTGAGTAATAAAAAAGTAGAAATTATTTTTTTAGATAATCTTCAAGTGGGGCAAATTTTTGCATTGTTTTTGGTGCAAGATGTTTTATTTCTTTTTCAAATTTTGCTTGTGAAATGAGATAATATTGATTTTCTAATGTAAATTCAAGAGAGTAGGCATGAAGCATTAAACGATTCGCTCCAGTATATATTAAACGCTCAAATGGCGTTAGAGTTTTTTCTAAATATTTAGTAGCAATATCAAAAGTAGTGCCATAAAGGGGATCTCCTAAAATTGGATGTTTCACGTGAAACAAATGAATTCTTATTTGATGAGTGCGTCCAGTAAAAGGAATTGCTTGAAGAAGTGAAGCATCATATTTAGGATTATAAGCTATTTTTTTAAAAAGCGTTGCTGCTTCTTTTCCTTGAGTATTTATTTCAACTTTATGTTTATTTAAAGAGTAGTCATTTCGAATTAAAATGGGTTCTTGAACTAAAAATTCTTCTTTTGTATTGCCTCTTACCCAAGCAAGATAGCTTTTTTTTATCTTTTTTTCTTGAAAGAGTCGCTTTAAAGCAACTTCACTTTTTCGATTGACACTACTTAGCAATAAGCCAGAAGTTTCTTTATCAATCCTGTGAGCTGCATTAGCAAAAGCTCCTGCATATGTTCGTATCTCATCAAGCATGGAATAATGCGTCAAAATTTTTTTTGGATGCACTAAAACGCCACTTGGTTTTTCAAAAAGAGCAAAATCTTTGCATTTAAAAATTGGTTTAATTCCCTTTGGTTGAGGTTTAAAGATAAGAACTTCTATTTCTCCTTGGAGCATTTGATTTTTGGCATTTACAATTTCGCCATTGCAAATGACTCTTTTTGTATCAATAAGTTTTTGTGCTCTACCCATTGTAATGTTGTAGCGTCGAATAAGTACAGCAAAGGCAGCTTTTTTCTCTTTTTGAAAAAATTTATCTTTTACAAAAGGCAATGCAAACTCCTTAAAAATTCTTAGTGATTGTAACACAAATTAGTTTCAAATTTCATAGCACAATTTGAAACAAAGCTGCAAAACAACTAAAAAGGCGATTTGCAAAGAGCTTAGCTTTAAAAAAGATTTGTTATAATCAATAGATGAATGAAGAAGGGGAGCTTATTGTTGAAACTGATAAAAAAATTTTTTTTTAAAAAAGAAGATGCACAAAAAGAGTTAGAAGAAGCAATTAATTTACATTTACAAAATAAGCTTGACATAGCCCTTACTCAATATAAAATGCTTTATGAAAAATTTAAAAAAGAGGGGGATAAAGTTCGATTAGCAATTGTGCTGAATAACATTATTGCAATTGAACATAAAAAAAATAATGCTTCTTTTAAACTTTATAAAGAGCTTCTTGAACTTCGATTTCAACTTTTTATGAAAAACGAAGAGCAGTTTGCAAAAGATTATGTTTATACTTTATTAATGGGTGTGGAATGGTTTAATGAAGCAAAAGAAAATATACAAATTGCAAAAAAACTTTTAGAACTTTTTAAAAATGAGCCCTTTTATAATGATGCAATGCAAAAAATTAAAGCGTTAGAGGCTTTAGACGCTTAAGGAGATTATGTAATTTTTGTAAAAACTTTCCAAAAATACTTTTATGAATTTGCTCTCTATTTTTTAAGAAATATTCAATCATTTCAATGTTTTTAATTAAAGTAAACTCTTCAATTGAGTAAAGATCGTTTTTTAAGCGGGTTAAAAGTAATAAGAGTTTATTTTTTTCGTTTTTTTCGATATATTTTTCGATTACTTTATCAATATCTTGGTAGAGTGCAAAAAATTGTCTCTTTTTTTTTAAAGCTACTTCTTCTTGAGAATTTTTTATATAGCGTTTTATAATTTTTTCTAACTCTTCTTTTTTAAAAGGTCTGGGTAAAATTGCATCAAAACCATAATGGAAAATTTCTCTTTTTTTATCCATAAGAGTAAAAGCACTATGAATAATTAAAGGGATAGATTGATATTTTTTCTCTTTTCTAATTAAAGCTGCCGTTTCATAGCCATCTAAATAGGGCATTTTACTATCTAAAATAATTAAATTGGCCCCATAGGTTTGTAAAAGTTTGAGTACTTCTTTGCCATTAGATGCCGTTAGCACTTCTAAATCAAGCTTTTTGCACTCATACTCTAAAAGGCGTAAATTAATGATGTCATCATCGGCAATGATTATTTTTGGTTTCGTAGAAGTAAGTTTTTTTGTTGAATAAAGACTTATGAGTGTTGTTATTAACTCCTCTTTTTTGAAAGATTTTAAAAGTATGGAATCAGCAAGCAAAGAGTTTGTATTTTTATCTTGACTTAAGAGAACAACTTTAATATCAAAGCTTTTTGCTTTTATTAAAACTTTTTCTAAAGAGGGGGTTAATAACTCTTCATCAACCATAATGATATGATAATTCATTAAAGGAGGGAGTTTTTCATAATTTTCTTTAGCATAAATAGAAAAATTGTATGTTTGAAGAAAATCTTGTAATTTATATTTGAGATATTTACTATTGCTTAAAAGAAGAATTTTTTTTGAAAAAATACTTAAAACAGATTCTATATTACTCTTTTTATCTTCTACGGATTTTATTTCAAAAAATATTGTGATAGTATAATAGTGTAAATTTTCAATTTTTACTTCATACTCAAGAAGCTTTTTTTCCTTTAATTTTTTTAAAAAGTTTAAATAGAGTCCATAAATTTTGTTTTTTTCTTTAATAAAAAGATTGCTTTTGGAAGAAAAAAGAATCTCTTTTTCTCTTTTGTTTAATGGAAGAGGAGGAGTTTTTAGGGTAAGTTTATTTTCGTTTAAAGAAAAAGAAATAACGGCATTTTTTTTATTTTTTACGTCAATTTGGTGCAAAGTTAAAAGAAGAAGAACTAATTCAATTACCTCTTTTTTGGCAAAGAAGGTATTTTGAATTGAACTTTGAAAAATAATTTTATTTTTTAAATCTTTTAAAGAATTATTGTTTAAATCTTTAATTTGAAGAGGTACTTCATTAAAAGAGTCTAAATAGTGAATGAGCTCGGTAATTTTAGAAAGATTTTGCTGAAGCGTTTTGAGTATTTCATCTTCTTTTTTACTTTTAAAAAAAGAAAAAGAGTGTTTTTGTAATTGCTGCGATAACTCAAAATTTTGTAAAAAATAATTAATTAAATTAGTAACTTGTGCACTTCTTTCTTTTTTTTCATTTAATAAGATATTTTGTGCCACTTTTTTAGCCTTTGTTTTTTTTGATTATAACACAATCTCTTTTTTTACAAAAAAAAAATATCGAAATGTTATATTTTTTGAAATCAATTTAATCCCAATTAATCATTAAAAGATTTTATAAAAGAAGAGTTATTTGATAAATATTTACATAAATTCTTTATAAAGTCCTTAAAAACTGATAAAAATTAATATTCTAAAATGAAATATATTTTTTTCAAAAATTTAAGATATGTTATAAATTTAAATATATTTTTAGAAGGAGAAGCGATGACAAGAGCTATGGAACGGAAAGTATTTTGCAGCTCTGATGGCATCGACTCTGTTTTATTGAGTTTAAATAAAACAAGCAAAATTGGTGAAAGCTTGGAATTAAAAGTTCATATAAAACGATTTTGCCCTTTGTATTTGGGGATGATTTTTTATTATGGATTTGAAATTGATAGAGCAATTAATATGGGACGAAAAATGATTTTATATATTCATAAAAACAGGGAGCTTTCAAAAAGTATTAAACCTAA
The DNA here is from genome assembly GCA_027036015.1 of Campylobacteraceae bacterium. Taxonomy (GTDB): domain Bacteria; phylum Campylobacterota; class Campylobacteria; order Campylobacterales; family Sulfurovaceae; genus JAADEQ01. The sequence continues at coordinate 34,125 of JALVTH010000051.1, read as the reverse complement.
AAAGTATTCTTTTTTAATTAAATTGCCAAGAACGGGGCTTAATGGCAAAAAAATTTACGTTTATAAGGTTAGAACGATGCAGCCATATTCAGAATATTTGCAAGATTATGTTATTAAGGTAAATGGCCTCAATGATGATGGAACGATCAAAAATGATTTTCGAATAACAAAAATAGGAAAATTTTTGCGAAAATATTGGTTAGATGAACTTCCAATGTTAATTAATTTTTTTAAAGGCGATTTAAAGCTCATTGGCGTGCGCCCGTTGGGAGATGCAATGCTTAAACTCTATCCAAAAGAGTTTAGAACTTATAGAAGCAAATTTAAACCTGGACTTATTCCACCATATTATATAGATCAACCAAAAAGTTTTGAAGCATTAATTGAATCTGAAAAACGATATTTGCAAGAGTATGAAAAAAATGGTTTTAAAACCGATTTTATCTATTTTATTAAGTTTATAAAAGCGTTTTTAAGGGGTGCAAGAAGTTCATGATGCTTTTAAAAACAAAATCACAATTTGCTAAAAATGTTTTAACGCTTATAACTGGAACGACCATTGCTCAAGCAATTCCAATTACTATTAGCCCAATTTTAACGAGACTCTATACACCTCAAGATTTTGGCGTTGTGGCACTTTTTATGGCAATTGTAGCTATTTTTGGAACGATTGCCAATGGAAGATATGAATTAGCCATTATGTTGCCAGAGAATGAAAAAGAAGCACTCAATCTTTTTGCTTTGGGATTTTTGCTAACTTCAATGCTTAGTATAATACTTTTTTTTATTATTCTTTTTTTTTCTGATGAAATTAGCAATTTACTAAGAAATAAAGAGATTAAATTTTGGCTCTACTTTGTTCCTTTAACTGTTTTTTTTGTAGGTCTTTTTAATAATTTAAATTATTATAATACAAGAATCAAGCAATATAAAGATATTGCAAGTTCAAAAGTTATAAAAGCATTTAGCTTAGCAGTTATTCAACTTAGTGTAGGTTTTATTAAACAAGGAGCTACTGGACTTGTTAGTGGGCAAATTATTGCGCAAATTTTTGCCAATATTAAACTTTTAAAAAATGTTTTTATTAATAAAGAAAAGCTAAAAGAAATAAGCGTTAGTGAAATAAAAAAAGTTACAAAAAAATATGCCAATTTTCCAAAATATTCTCTTGGTGGCGTATTGGCTAATTTATTATCGACGCATTTTTTAAATATTTTAATCTCTTCCTTTTTTTCTGTGACAACACTTGGCTTTTATGCTTTGGTGCAAAAGATTTTAGGCTTACCTTCAAGTTTAATTGGAGGATCTGTTGGGCAAGTCTTTTTTCAGGAAGCCTCATTTGAGAAAAATAACAAAGGTAATGCTTTAGCTATTTATAAAAAAACTTTTAAAAAGATGGCACTTTTGGGATTCCTTTTTTTTGGAGTGCTATTTTTTAGCGTAAAGCCTCTTTTTATTTTCGTTTTTGGGAAAAGTTGGGCTATTGCTGGAGAGTATGCACAAATTGTGATACCACTGTTTTATATTCGATTTGTTTATGTTGCACTCAGTGCCATTTATGATATTTTTGATGCTTTAAAAATTGAATTTTTTTGGCAAGTGAGTTACTTTTTAGGGCTTATGGTGCTTGTTTATTTTTGCAAAGATAAAAACTTTCTTTTCTTTTTGAAACTTTTTAGTTTCTATGGAGTTTGTAATTATTTAGTATCACTTTTTATTACTTATCGTTTGGCTAAAGGAAAGATAGATGAATAATAAAGAAAAATATAAAAAATTTTGCCAAAAAGAGGACATTCCTATATTTAGTCAATATTGGTGGTTAGATGCTGTGGCAAATAATAATTGGGATGTAGCACTTTTTGAAAAAAATAATATTATTTGGGCTAGTATGCCATACGTGAAGAAAAAAAAAGGTCCATTTACAGTTGTTGGGCAGCCTCAAAAAACACAAATCCTTGGTCCTTATATTAAATATCCTGATAATTTTCGTTATTACAAAAAGCTCTCTTGGGAGAAAGAAGCAATGAATGCTCTTATTGACCAATTACCAAAATTTGATTACTTTAAACAAAATTTTTCTTATAAAATTACAAATTGGCTTCCTTTTTATTGGAGAGGTTTTAAGCAAACTACTTTTTATACCTATATCATAGAACCTTTTGAGGATTTAGAAGAGTTTTGGAGCCAAAAAGTTCAAAAAAAAGCAAGAGTTGCCATTAAAAAAGCTCAAAAATTAGTTGATGTAATTGAGAGTGAAGATGCAAGCAAGTTTTATGAAATGGTTCAAAAAACTTATCAAAGACAAGGGCTTAAAGTGCCTTATAGCAAAGAGTTTTTTTTGTGTTTAGATAGGGCTTGCAAAGAGCATGAGAGTAGAAAAATTTTCTTTGCCGTTGATAAAAAAACGAAAGAAATTCACGTAGCACTTTATATAGTTTGGGATAAAAAGTCAATTTACCTTTTAGCAAGTGGGGCTGACCCAATATTAAGAGGGAGTGGAGCAGAGAGTTTATTAGAGTGGAAGGCAATTGAATTTGCCCACAAAGAGCAAAAAATTTTAGATTTTGAAGGCTCCATGAGAGAAAACATTGAAGCACACGCAAGAAGTTTAGGGTTTAAACAAATGCCTTATTTTTTAATTACAAAAAGCAATTCGTTATTGCTCAATGCATGGATGTGTCTAAAGGAAATGAAATGAAAGTATATATTCCTTATGATAATCAAAAAGAAAGAGAATATATTATTGATGTTGTATTAAATGAGTTTTTGGGAATTGCTTATACTCTTGCATTTCATAATCAAAAAAGCTGGATATTAGAGCTTGAAAATGGTAAAAAACTTATTATTAATGATCACTTTTTTTATAAGTTTCCAAAAGAAAAAAGCTATTTAGATGAAGGAAATATTCCTAAAAAAGTTTTATATATTCAAAATAAGTTTATAGCAACCATCAACTTGCCTTTACTCTATGGCAGTAATAAGGTTCAACTTCAAAATAATAATTTAATTTGTGATATTGATATTTTTGCTGCTATTTTTTTTATGCTAACGCGCTGGGAAGAGTATGTTATAAAAAAAAGAGATCATCATAACCGTTTTATTTCAAAAATCTCTTTAGCGTATAGAAATAATTTTTATAATCGGCCTATTGTTAATGAATATTTGGAGTTTTTAAAAAATATGCTTCTTGCTTTAGGATATAGCAAACCTTTTAAACAAAGAAGCTATAAGCTTATACTAACTCATGATATTGACCATATAAAAGCATGGAGTAATCCAAAACGATTTTTTATGCGCCTTGGCGGAGATATATTAAAAAAAAGAGCAAAAGGGTTTGATATTGTTAAAATCTTATTTGATTATTTAAAAGTTTTATTAAAAATCAAAAAAGATCCCTTTGATACCTTTGATTATATTATGAATTTGAGTGAAAGTATAGGAGTTAAATCATACTTTTTTTTTATGGGTGGAGGAGTAACAAAATATGATAATAGCTATAAAGCAAAACAAGCAAAAAAGATTGCACAAAATATCCTTCAAAAAGGTCATTTTATAGGAATTCATCCAAGTTATAATGCATATAATGATGTAAAACAATTTCAAAAAGAGAAAGAAACATTAGAAAAAACCTTTGAGACTCCAATTTTATTTGGCAGAGAACACTATTTACGCTTTGAAGTGCCAACAACATGGCAGGTATGGGAAGATAATAAAATGGCTTGGGATAGCAGTTGCGGATTTGAGAATGGCAATGGGTTTAGATGTGGAGTTTGCTATCCTTTTAGCGTGTTTAATATTTTAACAAGAGAAAAACTCAACCTTAAAGAACGACCGCTTATTTTTATGGATGCTTCAGTAGTGGATAAATATACTCCAAATCAGATGGAAGATGAGATTTTTTCTTTAATATGTCAAGTTGAAAAATATCAAGGCGAGTTTGTTTTATTGTGGCATAATAGCAGTTACAATACCATTAAATGGAAGAAGTTTAAAAAAGTATATGAAAAGGCAATTAATTATCATAAAAAAAGGCTTCAAAAATGATTCCAGTAATAATTCCAGCAAAAAATGAAGAGGATAACCTAAAAGATACAGTAACTTCTTTAAGAGAAACGGCAAAATTTGCAAACGAAGAGCTTTTTATTGTTGTAATTAATGATGGCTCAAGTGATAATACTCCTCAAATTGCAAAAGAGCTGGGATGTCATTTGGTGAATTTACCAGATAGAGGTTATTCGGCTCTTGGTAGGCCAGAACTGGCCAAAACACACAATGCTGGATATGAGTATATCGATAGACATTTAGATAAGAATAGTTATAAATATTTAATGGTTGTAGGGGCCGATACAACGTTTGAGCCAAACTATTTAAAACTTTTAATTGATGCAATGGAAAAAGATGAAAAATTGGTTATGTGTGCGGGAGTTTTAAATGGCATTAAAAGTAATTATGATGCAGTAAGAGGCAGTGGAAGATTAATTCGAAATACTTTTTGGGATTTAATTGGCAGACGCTCTCCTCAAAAATATTATAGTTGGGAGAGTTATCCCATAGTTTTTGCACAGGCACACGGCTTTAAAACAAGAACGATTTATGAAGCAAAGATGTATACGCCAAGAGAGCCTTTAGCAAGAGTGGATTGGAAACGTTATGGAATAGCAATGCGAGAAAATGGAAGTATTTTGCCTTATGTAATGTTAAGAGCCATAAAAAGAGCAATAAAAGATAAAGATATTAAGGGTGGTTTGAGATTATTGCAAGGATATCTCTTTTCAGAGGTTACGCCATATGAGAAGAAATTGCGTGAGTATAACGCTAAAAAACAATGGAGACGACTTTTAACTTTGGGGCGAGTGTAATGAAAATAGCGCAAGAGAAGATGGATTATTTTCTTTTTTTAGTTGGATTTTTCATTACGGCTACGGCTAATACGATAACGGTTAGTAATATTACCGTCGTAGTATCGGCACTTTTTACTTTGTATATCTTTTGGGAGAGGGGATATGAATTTGATAAAGCCTTTCTTTATTTTTTAGCCGCTTATATTGGACTTTGGGTAATTTATATTATTAAGTTTGGTTATTTGGATTTAAGAAGCATTAGAGAGCTTTTTCGAGTTTTACATGGATATTTACTTATTAGATTGTTGTGGAAAAAGTTCATTCCTTATTTTACTAAAACTACCTATGTTTTAGCGCTTATTTCATTGCCTCTTTATTTACTACAACTTTATGATTATGATATGATGCGTTCAATTATAGGTGTTATCGATCACAATATTCCAGCTCTTGATTATAGAGGCGATTGGTATGAAAATATTTTCATTTTTACGCTTAATGATAATGGAATATATAGAAACTCTGGTTTTGCTTGGGAACCAAAGGGTTTTGGAACATTTTTAACTTTGGCAATGTTTTTTCGCTTGATTGAAAATCGTTTTCGTCTTTTAGACAAATATATGATAACATACATTATTGCCATGATTACAACTTTTTCAACTGCTACTTTTTCAGTTTTTTTCTTTGCTGTTGTGCCTTTTTACATTTTTAATAAACCATCAGCTTATAAGATAATTTCTGCTTCGCTTTTAATTCCAATTATTGCAGTTGTATTTTTTAAAGCCGATTTTTTACAAAAAAAGATTATTCACGAATATGAAACAAGAAATAAATACGTAGCTTTTGTGCAAGATGATAGAACCGATATGGAGAGTCGATCACTTGGTCGATTTGGAAGTTTTTTAATTGATTGGATGGATTTGAAAAAGCAGCCAATTTTTGGATATGGCGAACAAAAATTTGAGCGAACTGAATATAGCGTTAGTGGTGTGCATTTGATTCACGTTAATGGATTTTCCGACTTTATGGCTAAATATGGAATTGTTGGAATGATTTTTTTATTTACAACACTCTTTTTAACCTTTAAGCAATGGAGCATTATTTATGAATTTAGGGGATGGTATTTTATCCCAATAGGAATTTTATTAACAAGCTTTGCTTCAGCTATTTTATTTTATCCAATCTATCAGATGCTTTATTTCTTTCCTTTCTTTAAAAAAGGGAAAGAAGCGCAAAAAATAGAGTTTGATGTAGAAAATAGGGCTTTAAGATGGAATTAAGATATCTAAAAAAAAGTGATTTTGAGAAATGGAACGAGTTTATCGAAGATTCGCCGCAAGGCTCACTCTTTGCAAAAACTTGGTATTTGGATGCGTTAGATGTAACTTACGACATTTTAACGGTGCAAAAAAATAACAAAATTGTTGCTGGAATTGTTTTAGCAAAAAATGAACTTAAAACGTATGCCAATCCAATGCTTGATAAATATTTAGGTATTTTGTTTGAAAAAGGCTCATCTAATAAACACAAAAGAGAATCAAGCGAATATAAGGCAATGGAGCTTATTGCAAAAGAGTGCCAAAAAATAAAAAGCTTTGATTACTATTTTCATCCAAATTTTACTAATTGGATTCCTCTTTCTTGGTATGGATTTAGCCAAAAAACGCGCTATACCTACCGAATTAACAATAAAAACTCTTTGGAAGCAATTTATAATAATTTTCATTATGGAATCGTTAAAAACAACATTAAAAAAGGACAAAAAAGTGGTGTAGAGATAAGAGAAGATATTGAGTTTGAGATTTTATGGGACTTAGTTAATAAAACTTTTTTAAGGCAAGGTGGCAAAGCCCCATTTAGTAAAGAAAGACTCTACCACTATGTTGAAACGCTAAAAAAAAGAGGAGTTTTTAAAAGTTTTGGAGCCTGTTTTAAAGGAGAGTGTGTTGCAGCCGCAGGAATTGTTTTTGAGAAAAAGTCAGCCTATTTTTTGCTAAATGGGATTGATATAAAAAATATGCCAAGAGGAGCTAATACATACATGATTTATGAAGCAATAAAATATTTCCATAAAAAATGTGAATATTTTGATTTTGAAGGTTCAATGCTTCCAGGTGTAGAGCCACTTTATCGCAAATTTGGAGGAGAGCGAACCCCATATTATCAAATTTATAATGATACTTTTTTTAACTTTTTTAAACTCAAAGCGAAGCAATTTTACAAAAAGCTAAGGTATGGTAGATGAGAGTTTTAATTGATATTGGCCATCCAGCTCATGTGCATATTTTTAAAAATTTTGCCAAATGGGCAGAGGAAAATGGCGGTAAAGTGCTTTTTACATGTCGAGATAAAGAGTTTGAAATAGAGCTTTTAAAAAGTTTTCATTTTTCCTATGTAAATTTTGGCAAAAAATATAAAACATTAGCTGGAAAAATATTTGGTTTAGTTAAATTTGATTTGTTAGAGACACTTACTGCATTAAAGTTTAAGCCAGATTTGTTTTTAAGTGCTGGTTCAATGTATGCGGCACATACGGCATCTCTTTTAAGAAAGCCTCACTTTTGTTTTGAAGATACCTTTAATATGGAGCAAGTAAAACTCTATTTACCATTTACTCAAAAAATTTTTGTCTCAAGTGCTGGTTATCCAAAAAACTTGCCAAAAGAAAAACTTGTAGTTTATGATGGCTATCATGAACTTGCTTATTTGCATCCAAACTACTTTCAACCAAATGAAGCTATCTCAAAGGAACTTGGCATAAGAAAAGATGAAAAGTTTATTTTGGTTCGCTTTGTTTCATGGAATGCCACGCACGATAGAGGGCAAAGCGGCATAAAAGAGAAAGAAAAAATCGTTTTGGAACTATCTAAAAATTATAAAGTTTTTATATCTTCTGAAGGAGAGTTGCCAAAGTTCTTAGAGCAATATCGCTTAAAAATAGCGCCAAACAAAATACATGATGTAATGGCATATGCTTCGCTTTTTATAGGTGAGGGGGCAACAATGGCAAGTGAGTGTGCAATGCTTGGAACTCCTGCAATTTATATTAACTCTTTAGAAGCCTATACCATTAAAGAACAAGAGCAATTTGGCTTGGTGTTTCATTTAAAAGATGGAAAGAATATTGTTCAAAAAGCAAATGAAATTTTAAACTTGCCAAAAGAGGAGTTCATCAAAAGAAGAGACAAAATGCTTGCACAAAAAATTGATGTAACAAAATTTTTAATAGATTTTATCAAACAAAACCTAAAAGCAAAATATTGATTAACAGTTGACAAAAAGTTTAAAAATATATGGAAAAAAGGATATAAAATTGTTAAGCTAAGATTTAAAGGAAGAAAAAATGAAAGATTTTACTTTAGAAATTTATCAAACGCTTTTACAAGAGCTATTAAAGGCAAAATATGAATTTGTTAAAATGGAAGATTACTTTAGTATGCCTCTTAATCCCCAAAAAAAGTATGTTTTGATGCGACATGACGTTGATAGAAGCCCTTTAAACGCCTTGGCAATGGCAAGGTTGGAGAGCTCACTTAATATTCAAGCAACCTATTATTTTCGAACGATTCCAGTAACCTTTAAATCAAAAACTATTAAAGAAATTAGCTTTTTAGGGCACGAAATTGGTTATCACTACGAATCTTTAGCAATAGCAAAAGGTGATTTTGAGGCTGCAATTAAAGATTTTGAGCATAATTTATACCGCCTAAGAGTTCTTTATCCTATTAAAAGTATTGCAATGCATGGAAGACCTGCTTCAAAATGGGATAGTAGATTGCTTTGGGAAAAGTATAACTATAAAGAGTATGGCATTTTGAGTGAACCCTATTTTGATTTAAATTTTAACAAAGTTGCTTATATTACCGATGCAAGTAGATCGTGGAATAATGGGGCTTTTAATCGAAGGGATAAAGTAGAAAGTGTATTTGAATTTCATTTTAAAAGTACGCAAGATATCATTGAAGCAATAAAAAATAATCTTTTACCACAACAAGTAATGTTTAATATTCATCCAGAACACTGGGCAAAAGATGAAAAGCAGTGGTATAAAATATTTTTTGTCAGAGCGCTTAAAAATAGTATAAAAAGAGTAATTTTGCATCGATAATATGACATTTTTTTATATTTTCTAAGCCCTTATTAAAATTAGTGCTACAATTAATCTAAAAGAAAAATGGGGCATAAAATGAGAGAAAAGTATGACGTTGATGAGATAAGTTTTCAAAAGCTGATTGAAATTCCTCTAAAGTATAAATACTCCATTATTTTTTTAATGCTTTTAACAACTGCTATTGCATTTGTTTATATCTATTTTCATCCAAACATCTATAAAGCCTCAACCACGATTGAAATTGGTGTAAAAGAGCCAGGCTCAGCCAATATCCAAGATTTATTAAGTTCAGCCATTGGCAAAGAATCAACCAATATACAAACAGAAATTGAAATTGTTAAATCACGTTTTGTTGCCAATATGGCGTTAAAACACGTTGATTTTGTGCATCATTATTATGGAATTAAAAATTACAAAAAGCAAGAACTCTATAAAGAATCACCCTTTCTTATTGATATAAAGAAAGGGTATGGAATAAAGTTTTATATCTATCCAATTAATAAGCAAAAATTTCGATTAGTCGTGAAACAATTGCCAGATGGCTCTTCGTTGGATAAAGAGTTTCGCTATAACGAAGCAATAAAAAATAGATTTTTTGAAATTACGGTAAAAAAAGTAGCGCCAACTACTTTTAAAAAGTATTTATTTGTTGCAAGTAATCCAAAAAAGATTGCCGATAAATTGAGAAAACGATTAACCGTAAAACCAATTACGCCAAAAGCTGCAATTATTTTAATTGAATTTGAAGACAACGTTGCCCTAAGAGCCAAAGAATACGTCAACGCCCTTGCAAAAGCCTACTTAGATCAAAGTATTGAGAGAAAAACTAAAGAAGCAACACTAAAATTGCAATTTATTGATAAGCAACTTAAAGAAATTACTAAAAATCTTCGTTCATCAGAAGATAAGCTTTCAGAATTTAAAAAAGAGAGTAATTTAATTAGTTTAAGTTCTAAAGCACAAGCTGTTTTACAAAGAGTTTCACAACTTGAAACTCAGCTTCAGCAACTCCTTTTGCAAAAAAAAGCGGTGCAACTTTTATATAAGCAAATTCAACAAGGCTATGGAATTGAGAATCTCTCAATCGTTGGCTTAGGAGCAAATTCTCAAACACTTGCTTATTTATTGGAGCAATTGCAAAATGCAATCATTAAAAAACGAATGCTTTTGCAAGATTACACCAGTGCCCATCCAGAAGTTATTAAAGTGACCAAATCAATCATACAATTAAAACGCCTTATTTTTAAAAATATCAAATCAACGCTTGAAATTTTACATCAAAAAGAGATCTATTTAAGAAAAGAGATAGCCAAAGCTAATAATATTATAGAAAGTCTTCCAGAAAACGAAAAGATATTAACCAATTTAAAACGAAAATTCTTAGTTAACGAAAAAATTTACTCTTATTTGTTAGAAAAAAGAAACGAAAGTTCAATTATTAAAGCCTCAACCATAAGCAGTAATAGGGTCATTGATAAGGCTGAACTTCCCGATAAACCAATTAAACCTAAAAAGAAACTTATTTTAATTTTAGGAGCCGTTATTGGCTTTATTTTGGGTATGATATTAGCCTTTATGCGATATCTCTTAAGTGATAAAATAGAATCAAAAGATGAGGTAGAAAAATTAAGTTCAATTCCACTTGTTGGCGTTATTCCTCACGTAAATAAGCACGCTGAAAATATTATCGTTTCAAAAGAGCCAAAGTCAGCCATTGCAGAGAGTTTTCGCTCTTTAAGAACTAATTTACAATTTATGGTAAAAGAGGAAAAGAAAATCATTGCAATTACCTCTACGATTGCAGGCGAAGGAAAAACCTTTATTTCGGTTAATTTGGCTACCATTATTAGCATGACAGGTCTTAAAACCATCATCATCAATGGTGATATGCGAAAGCCAACACTTCATGAAAAATTTAATTTAAGTAATGAAAAAGGGCTTAGCACCTATCTTTCGGGTAAGAGCTTGCTTTATGAAATAATTGCACAAAGCAACTATGAAAATTTAGATGTTATTACTTCTGGACCAATTCCTCCAAATCCAAGTGAGCTTATTAATTCAAGAGTCTTTAAAGAGCTTATTGAGCGACTAAGAGAAGTCTATGATGTTATCGTTTTAGATACGCCGCCTCTTGGACTCGTTTCTGATGCAAGAGTGATTATGGAATTAAGTGACGTAAATTTATATATTGTTAGAGAAAACTATTCAAAAAAAAGCTTTTTAAAAAATGTAGATAAACTCAAAGAGGAGCAAGTAAGAGGGCTTGGTATTGTATATAACGATGCTAAAGAGTCAAAAGATGGCTATTATGGCTATGGATATTATAATTAAGTGAAAGTTTATGTATAGAGTTTGGATTTTTTTATTTTTTGCAAGTTTACAAGCCTTTGAACTATTTCCTTTAAGCCCTCGATACGAAGTAAAAGTGCTCAAAGTAAAAGAGTTGCACTACAGAGTTGATGGTAAAAAATTTTGTGAAATATCCGATGTCGTTTATGATAAAAATACTTCTAAGCTCTTTTTTATAAGCGATAAGGGAGTACTTTTTAGTTTCTTTGCTGTTTTTAGCAAAGATAGCTTTTTACTTGAGCCACTTCATGCATACTCGCTCAAAGATAAAAATGGCAAAATTTTACCAAGAAATCAAAGAGATAGCGAGGGAATGGCACTTGATGAGAAAGGAAATTTATATATTAGTTTTGAGCGTATAACAAAAATTTTTCAATTTAGCAAAAAAGGAGTGAGATTAAAAGAAATTCCCCTGCCAAAGCAGTTGCAAAATGTAGAAGTTAGCTCAAGTAATAAATCGTTAGAATCTTTGGCGTTTCATCCAAAGTATGGGCTTATTACTGCTTTAGAATATCCCAAAAGAGGAACAAAAAGAATTTATCAAACAATCTATTCAACCAGTAACAGTTTTTGGCACTTTTTAATGGAGCCAATTAGCAGAAACGGCATTGCTGAAATAGAAGTGATGGATGATGGAAGTTTTTTAATTTTGGAGCGGGCGTTTAATTGGTTTATAGGAGATTTTGAAGTCAATTTAGTTCGAATTGATCCTACAAAGTGTCTCAATACTTTTTGTCAAAAAGAGTTGGTGGCAAAGCTAAAAATTAATAAGTTTTTTGGAATGGAAAATTTTGAAGGATTAACAAGAGTAGGGAAGGGAAGATACCTTTTAATTAGTGATGACAATAATAATATTTTGGCAAAAACCACACTTGTTTATTTTGAAATAACTCCAAAAAAGTAAACACTTCTTCTTGCAAGTAATTTTTGTGTAAAATAGCCCAAAAAAAAGGAAAAGTATGGTTGAGAGATATGCACGCAAAGAGATGAAAGAAAAATGGACACTTCAAGCGAAATATCAAGCATGGCTTGATGTGGAGCTTGCCGTTGTAAAAGCTTGGAATAAATTGGGGCTAATTCCAGATGAAGATGCCAAAAAAATTATTAAAAACGCTAAATTTGATATTAAAAGAATTGATGAGATAGAAAAAGAGACCAAACACGATTTAATTGCTTTTACAACAAGTGTAGCTGAAAGTTTAGGCAAAGAGAGCCGTTGGTTTCATTATGGTATGACAAGCTCAGATACAATTGATACTGCCATGGCTCTTCAAATGAGAGATAGTCTAAAGCTTATTATTGAAGATGTAAAAATGGTGATGGAATCCATCAAAAAAAGAGCACTTGAGCATAAATATACCTTAATGGTTGGAAGAAGCCACGGCATTCATGGAGAGCCAATTACATTTGGTTTAGTTTTGGCTGTATGGTATGATGAGATGAGAAGACATCTTAAAAATTTGCAAGAAACTCTTGAAGTCATTAGTGTTGGGCAAGTTAGTGGTGCGATGGGGAATTTTGCGCATGCTCCACTTGAACTTGAAGAGCTTGCAATGAAAGAGCTTAATCTTAAACCTGCTCCTGTGAGCAATCAAGTAATTCAAAGAGATCGCTATGCAAGATTAGCAAGTGCTTTAGCACTTTTAGCAAGCTCAATCGAAAAATTTGCTGTACAAGTGAGACATTGGCAAAGAACTGAAGTGTATGAAGCAGAAGAATATTTTGCAAAAGGGCAAAAAGGAAGCTCCGCAATGCCGCATAAAAGAAATCCAATTTTAACTGAAAATCTCACAGGGCTTGCAAGAATTATTCGAGCTTTTGTTATTCCTGCAATGGAAAATGTAGCCCTTTGGCATGAACGTGATATTAGCCATAGCTCTACAGAGCGCTTTTGGCTTCCAGATAGCTTTATTACAACAGATTTTATGCTCCATCGCTTTAATAATGTTATTTCAAATTTAACTGTAATGCCAGAGAATATGATGAAAAATCTTAATTTAACTGGTGGGCTTGTTTTTAGCCAAAGAGTGCTTTTAGAGCTTCCAAAAGCTGGAGTAAGTAGAGAAGATGCTTATAAAATTGTGCAGCGAAATGCTATGAAAGTATGGGAAGATTTACAAAAAGGAAAGCCAGCAATTAATGAAAATGGCGATAGTCTCTTTTTGCAATATCTGCTTGAAGATAAAGAGTTACGTGAAAAACTGAGCGAAGAGCAAATTAGAGAGTGCTTTAACTATGATTATTATACAAAAAATATAGATGCTATATTTAAACGCGTTTTTGAACAAGAATAACTTTTTTAGCAAAAGCCTTTGAGCTTTTGCTAAAAATTGTATATTTTTTCTACATTTTAAATTCTTTTTATCCTACTTTGAAATGAAGCTTGCATAAAATATCTTTTTTATTTTACAATAATAAAAATTTTTTATAAGGAACGATAATGCAAGAGAAAGTGTATGATTTAATTATTGTTGGTGGTGGTCCTGGAGGAATAGGAACTGCCGTTGAAGCAAAAGTTTTTGGAATAGAAAATATTTTACTTTTGGAAAAAAGTGACAACCACTCAGATACGATCCGTAAATTTTACAAAGATAACAAAAGAGTTGACAAAGATTGGCAAGGGCAAATTGTTGAAATTGAAGGAAATATCCCATTTATGGATGGAACAAAAGAAAGCACTCTTGATTTTTTTGACAATTTGATTGACGAACATAAAATTGATGCCTATTTTAATTGTGAAGTTGACAAAATTACAAAGCAAGAAGATGGCACTTTTAAAGTTCGCTCAAGCAAAGGAGAGTTTTTTTCTAAATATGTTGTAATAGCAATTGGAAGAATGGGAAAACCCAATAAGCCAAGTTATAAAATTCCAGCTTCAATTAGAAGTAGAGTTAATTTTAATTTGGATAAGTGCAATGAAGGTGAAAAAATTTTAGTAGTTGGTGGGGGCGATAGTGCAACTGAATATGCAGTTGAGCTTGCAAAATATAATGATGTAACTCTAAATTATAGAAGAGAGGCTCTTACACGCCCAAATCCAACCAATAAGAAGTTGATTCAAAAAGCATTTGATGAAGGAAAAGTAAAGCCAAAACTTGGTGTGGATATTGAATCACTTGAAGATGAAGAGGGTAAAGTAAAAGTTAATTTTAAAGATGGAACAAGTGAGGTTTTTGATAGAGTCATTTATGCAATTGGTGGAACGACTCCAGTTGACTTTTTGAAAAATGCCAATTTAGAGCTTGATAGCAGGGGTGAGCCAATTTTTAAAGAAAACCTTGAAACTTCAGTTCCTGGAATTTATATTGCTGGAGATATTGCTTTTAAAAGCGGCGGTTCAATTGCTATAGCTTTGAATCATGGCTATAAAATTGTAAAAGATATCTTAGCCAAAGAGCAAAAAGAAAAATAATTTCAAATTGTAATAAAAATCTTTTTACTGCTCATCTTCGTGTAGAATAAAAAAGAAGAAAGGAGCGAAGATGGGCTTTTTTAGTGAAAAAGAGATAGATTTAGCTTCACTCTCCTTAAATAAATATCTTATTCCAACTCCTGGAGAGCAAAATCTTTTTGATAGTTGCACCATAATACATGGAGATATTAGTAGCTGTTCAAATATGATTATTAAAGGGCAAATATTAGGAAACATAGAATCAAAAGCTACCGTAATCGTTGGTAAAGATGCAATTATTGAAGGAAGTATTAACGCCAAAGCACTAAGGATTGAGGGGCAAGTGCAAGGAGATGTTAAGTGCGAACTTTTAGAAGTGAGAAAAAGCGCACTGATAAAAGCAAAAAAAATTGAAGCAAACAATTGCTATGTCAATGGACAAATAGAGGGGGATTTAGAAATTAAAGAAGAACTTCTTATTGAAATAGAAGCCAACCTTAAAGCACATAAAATAAAAGCACAAAGTATCATTTCAAATGGTATCATAAAGGCTAAAGCAATAAAGACAAAGAGTTTACACTTGCAAAAGCACTCCATTACAAACGCAAATATCAATTCAACTTCACTCATTTGTGATTTGGGGGCAAAGCTTCAAGGTATAATACAAAGTACAAAAGAAAAAAAGAGTCTTTTTTTAGAGTCCAAAACCCCACCCAAAAAGGAGCCTAAAAGAATCTATACAAAAAAGGAACAAGTAAGTATTTAACATAAAAAAAAGTTCAATTTTAATGAACTTTTAAATAAAGCTTAGTGATAATATTAAAAATATACAATTTATGTATATAAATTTATTTTGCTTATTTTACTAAAGGAGGGTGAAGTGATTGGCTTTTTTGGAAAAAAAGAAAAAAAATCTCCAGCCAACGAGTTTAACGAACAAATGGCCCAGCCAGCTCCAGCTCCAAAACCAAAAGTTGAGAGTGTACAAGATGTTATTAAAACTCCTTCACACAACGTTTCAATCTTAAATAGTGCACTAAAGGTTAAAGCCAATATTAAAGGGGAAGGTTCATTAATTATTGGTGGAAGTTTTGATGGAGAGATTGAAATTGCCGATACTGTTTTTATTGAAAAAGGAGCCAAAGTTGAAGGAGTTATAAAAGCAAAAAATGTAAAAGTCTCAGGTGAGTTTTTAGGAACGATTTATGCAAATGCTGCAGAAATTACCAAAAGCGGGAAATTAAGTGGCGTTATTCATAGCAATAAAGCATTTTTGGGAGGGGAGGTAAGTGGAACGATTCGATCTGTTGATTCTATTGAGATTACAAAAGATGGAATAGTTGAAGCAAAGGAGTGTCGAAGTAAAAAGATTAAAATCGTTGGAAAAGTTAAAGGAAAAGTGATTGCTTCTGAACTTTTAGAAGTTGTAAATACTGGATTTATTGAAGGAACTATTATTACAAAAGGTATAAGAACCGAGCAAGGTGGCTCAATTATTGGAAATATTCAAACCTATGACAGCGCGTTAGATAATGAATCCCATTTTTTTGAAGAAGAGAAAAAAGAAGATGATTTAAGCAAAATGATTAATTTAGACGCAAAAGATATGCAAAAATATGCCAAAAAAGAGCCAAAGCGAATTAGTGCTCAAGAAAAAAGCGAATAACTCTTTTTTAAAAGGGTAATAAAAGAGAGTAAAGTTGCAAAAAGCAAAACGATAAAACCAAGAAAAAGGTAGCTATAATAGCTTGCCTTTTTAAGCACCCATTTGCCGCTTCTTAAAGCCTCGCGCCCTAAAATTTTAAAAATGGTTGGTGTAAGCTTTTTATACTTTTTAGAGAGTTTAATTGCTTTTTGTAACTCTTTTTCGTTTTTTATATTTCGCAAAATGAGTAATGTTCCATAACTTCCACTATATTTTTGGAGGGTGTGCAGCTCTTGCAAAAGCGTTTGCATTGGTTTTGGATGGATGCTTTTTTTAAGAAGCAAAATATCTTTTTTTACACTGTTTAAAGAGTTAAAAGAGAGTTTTTCTATCGCTTTTGCGTCAATAGATTGCTCAAGCCTTTTTATAATCTCTTTTTGAAACGATTTTGTTAAAAAATGCATTTTATAAGCATTTTTTAATAGAGAACTTTCACTCTTAAGCGCCAAGCTTGAACCAAACGAAGCAAGGGCGCTGATACTGAGTGCAACGCCCACAATGGAAAGATAGAGGGTAAATTTATCATATTTTTTGCCTTCATTCATTTTTTTGCCTTCATGGTATATATCGCGCAAATCTCCAATAACCGTAAAATCACTTACAACTACTCCACCAAGCGAAGCACTATCGCTTGCTTTGCCACTTATAAAGCCTTGAAAAAAGTGCTTTGTTTTGCTTTTGTAAAGATTAAAAGTGCTATTTGCGTTTGTAACTTGTTTTGTTAAATTATTATCGATTGGAATTTGAAGAAACTTGGCAAGCTCTAAATACTCTTTTGCCTCTTTGGGATTATCATTTAAAAGGGCTTTTTTAATTTTTTGCTCTAAACTTGTTTGGTTTACTTTTTGCAAAAGAGCTTGTTTAAGGTTAAATGGGACAAATTCTTTAACATAGGCTTTTTGTAGAGCAAAAAAAAGAGAAATTGTAAAAGTTAAAAAGAAAAAAAAGAGTATCTTTTTCATTTTTTACTAATTTTTTTAATGTATCCTAAAAATAAAATAAGTATTAGCCCAAGAAAAATTGGAGCTAAATATGGGTTAGTTTGAAAAAACTTAATAGCTTTAATAATAAAATCACTAAAAAAGTAACTACCAAGCCCAATTGTTGCAACAAAAAGTATTGAGGCAAAAAAGTTAAGAAAAATAAATTTTTTTATATCATATTTGCTAAGTCCCATTATAAGAGGAATAAGTGTTTTAACCCCATAGATAAATTTTTGAATAAATACTACAAAATCACCATATTTTCGCATTAAAAGAGTAGTTGCAGCTACTTTTCTGCGATGTTTTTTTAAATAATTAATAATCTCTTTTTTTTGATAGCGTCCAAGTAAAAATAAAATATTATCACCTAAAAAATTAAAAAGTGCAGCAACAATAAGTGCTATAGCTAAATTTAAATGCCCCATATAAGCAAAAACTCCAGCAGCAGCAACAATAAACATAGAGCCACCAAGTGAGAAAAACGCAATTGCAATGTATCCCCACTGCTCTAATGTGGAAAAATCCATCAATTAAACCTTTTTTGTTATGATTATACTAAAAAAATTTAAAGGATAGAGCTTTGGCTTTTGGATTTTTTGCACTTTTAGACGATATTTCAACTCTTATGGATTCTACGGTAAATATGGCAAAAGCTGCAGCAAAGCATACGGCTGGCGTTTTGGGAGACGATTTGGCTGTGAATGCTGCAAAAGCATCAAATTTTGGAGCAAATAGAGAACTTCCTGTGCTTTGGGCAATTGTAAAGGGCTCATTTGTTAATAAAATTATTTTAATTCCTCTTATTTTGGCACTTTCATATTTTTTGCCAAAAGTTGTAGAGTGGCTCTTACTTTTTGGAGCTCTCTATCTTTCCTTTGAAGGAGCTGAAGCACTTTGGGAATATTTTTTCCCTCATGAAATAGAGCAAACCAAGAATTTAAGTGAGAAAGAAAAGATAAAATCAGCCATAGTTACCGATTTTATCTTATCGATAGAAATTGTTTTAATCGCTTTTTCTGCGGTAAAAGATGCTTCAATTTTGCAGCAAGCAATCGTTGTAAGTTTTGTTGCTTTTGCTGCAACAATTGGGGTGTATTCTTTGGTTGCTTTTTTTGTAAGGCTTGATGATATGGGTTTTGCTTTGGCAAAAGGGCATAGTAAAAAAAGCATTTTGTATAAATTTGGAATGTTTTTGGTAAGGCTCTTGCCGTTTTTGATTCGAATATTAAGCGTTGTTGGGGTATTTGCTATGCTTTTAGTTGCTGGAGGAATTTTTATGCATCATTTTGTGTTGCTTAAAGATGTGGCAAAAGAGCTTGCTATTCCTTCTATTGTGATGGAGTTTTTAGTTGCCTCTATAATGGGAGCTGTTGTTATGGGTATCGTTGAACTTATATCGTTTATTAAGATAAAACTTTTTTAATAAAATAATTAAATAAAATCAATATTTTTGAGTATTTTTTTTACAAAAGTAAACAAATAAAGATAAAATTGTAAGATTTTTTTGCTTTTAAAGATATATACTGTATAATTATTATGATTTATAATTAGTGCTAATAATAAAGGATAAAACCATGAAAAGAAGAGAACTTTTTAAATTGGCTGCCGCAGCTGCATTAACTTCTGCTACTGCAAATGCAGCTGAAAAAAAGAAATCAAAAGAGTCTAAAAGTTCTTTTAATTTTGCCCTTCTTCCAAAAAATGGTAAGGGTAAAAGAGTAGTAATAATTGGAGGTGGTTGGGCTGGATTGTCTGTTGCTAAAAGATTAAAAGAGTATTCTCCAAATAGTGATGTTGTTTTGATTGAACAAAGAGCACATTTTGTTTCATGTCCAATTAGTAACCTTTGGCTTGTTGATGCAGTAGATTTGGAATTTTTAACCCATAGTTATTTAGATGCAGCAAGAAATAACGGGTATACTTTCTTTCAAGCAGCAGCATATAATATCGATAGAAAAAATAAAGTAGTTTTAACAACAAATGGTGATGTAAAGTATGATTATTTAGTCGTTGCAACTGGGATTGATTATGATTATAGCCAATGGACAAAAGGTGATATTGAACTGGAGTATGAATTACGAACCAATTATCCTCCAGGATTTATGACGCATAGTGAACATCAGGTTATTAAAGAAAAACTTGAAGATTTTGAAGAAGGAAATTTTATTTTAACAGTCCCTGGTGGAAATTATCGCTGTTTGCCAGCACCTTATGAAAGAGCATGTGTAATTGCTGATTATTTTAAAAAGAATAAAATAAAGGGTAAAGTGATTTTGCTTGATGAAAATCCAGATATAACAATTAAGAAAAAAGGATTTCATTCAGCATTTAATGAGCTTTATAAAGATTATATCCAATATGTTCCAAGTGCAAAAATTGAAAAGTTTGATTTAAAAAATAAAAAAGTTGAAACAGAAATTGGAGATGTATATGAGTTTGCTGATGCAGCCTTTTATCCAAGAGTTAGAGGAAGCAAATTGCTTGAGATTGCTGGAATTGCAAAAGATGGTATTAATAAAAAAGAGGCAAATATTGACCCATTTACCTATCAGGTAAAAGATGATCCAAATATCTTTTGCTGTGGTGATGTTAGACCTATGGCTTTTAGTAAATCAGGAAATACTGCAAATAGCGAAGGATATGTAGTTGCAAGAATTATTGCTAATTTAATTGAGGGAAAAAAACCAACATGGAAATCGCCTCATACCACTTGCTATTCAGCAGTAAGTACTGATCCAATTCGAGCCATTTCAGTTGATGCTGATTATAAATGGGATAAAACAAACAAAGTCTTTACTTTTGCAAATGTAAAACTAAATGAAAAATGGCAAGGTAAAATGGGCTTGCATACCGGAAAAGGTTTATTAGAGTGGGCAAAAGGTATGTATAGAGATATGTTTGATTAAGGATAAAAGATGGATAGAAGAGGATTTTTAAAAGTAATAGGAGGAGGGCTTAGCGTTGCTATTGCTCCTTCCTTAATTACTCAAACATTAAGAGCCGAAGATGGGAGACTTTATAAAACATATAATAAAGTTGCACTTGTAGATAGCAAAGGAAAAGCTATTAAGGCTTCCTCTTTGCAAAAAGAGACCAATTATATTTTTGCTTATCCATTTTTAGGAACACCTGTGCTTTTGGTAGATTTAGGAGAGCCAACGCAAAAAGATGTAAAATTAAAAGATGAAAAAGGGCAGGAGTATATTTTTAAAGGTGGAGTTGGAAAAAATAATTCTATTGTTGCAGTGAGTGCAATTTGCCAACACAATTTAACACATCCAACAAAAGATGAGAGTTTTTTTAGTTATGTCAAAAGAGGACAAAAATCGATGGCTGCTAAAAATGGGGGAGTCTTTTTATGTGCTGCTCATATGAGTGTGTATGATCCAAAAGCAGGGGGCAAAGTTGTTTCAGGACCAGCTCCTCAGCCTTTAGCTAATATTATTTTAGAAATTGATAAAGATGATAATTTATATGCTGTTGGTGTGCTTGGAAGCGATAAGTTTCATGATTATTTTAAAGCCTTTAAAAGAGAGTTTAAAAAGAGTTTTGGCTCGTGGCGTAAAGCAAAAGAAGAGGTACAAGAAAAAACTACAGTTTCACTTTTAAAAGAGTATAGTAAGGATATTATTGTTTATTAATCTTTTTAAAAAGTCGAAAGTGAGTTATAATTTTAAATTTATGGAGTATATCTTCTTCTACTCCATATCCAATATTATAAATCATAGTGGTTTATTTTTGGCATTGAGATAGCTTGAACAAATTCCATATGATCTAAATTATGTGGCAGTTTCCATACAACAATCTTTGGATAAAAACTTTTTATCTTTAACTTGATACTCTTTTACTTTGAAATAGGCTTGAATATTTTTAACGCGTCGATGGTTAATATTTGGATCAATTTTATTTGAAAAATAGAGATTTTTAAATCGGTTTGAATGCGCTTTTTTATCTTATTCCTATTTTTCGAACTGCTCTAACTACAGCATTTGTGCAAAACTCTTTTTTATCAATCTTACCTATGAAATGTAATTTTTACATAACTTAAATCTTTTATTATTGTTGTTACACCAATTTGAGATTGTGCTGCTTTAATAAATCTATCGATCATATTATTAGCAACAAGGATTATTAAGTTTGTGATAATTAATAAAAAACTTTTCATAACTATTATTGCAGCAAATTTTTTCAAAAACGCCAAAAGGCGTAAGAAGAGATGAAAAAAGCTTTATTACAACTCCCTAAAGAAAGGGAGATAAAAAACAAAGATAAATTAAGCTTTAGCAGCTTCTTTTGCAGCTTCAATAGCTTCTTCGTAATTTGGCTCTTGAGTGATTTCTGGTACTACTTGCTTATATGTTACTTTACCATCTTTACCAATAACAAAGATAACTCTTGCTAAAAGTCCAGCAAGTGGTCCATCAGCAAGTAATACACCATAAGCTTTACCAAAATCTTTGTTTCTAAAATCACTACATACTTTAATGTTTTCAATTCCAGCAGCACCACACCATCTTGCAGCTGCAAATGGTAAATCCATAGAAACTGTAATTACTTCAACACCTTCAAGTTTTGCAGCTTCTTCGTTAAATCTTCTTGTTTCAGCATCACAAACTGGTGTATCAAGTGAAGGAACTGCTACAACTAATTGAACTTTTCCTTCACCACCAATTTTTTCATCTTGAAGCATTGGATTTGAATTTACTACTACTACTTCTGGAGCTTTATCTCCAACATTAATCTCATTTCCTGTTAAATTACATACTGTATCATTTTTAAAAGTAACTGTTGTTGCCATTACTTATCCTTTTTTTAATTTTTTGTAACACCAAAAGTGTTATTAAAGAAATTATAGCTAAATCGGATAAAATTACTCTTAATTAAAATGAAAAAAAATCTATTCTGTAAAAAATTAGAAAAACTTGTGAAAAAGTAACCAAAGGAGGAGTTAAAAGAAAGGAGGAGTTCCTTTCTTATTTTTTCATTTTTTCTTTTAGATGTTTTTGAGAAGGGTAAATAAAGACAGTTTTTCTAAAGATATTAATATCTTTTTTATTATCAGTTGCATATGCATTTACAATAATAGGAATTGAGACATCTTTATTTGCGCTATTTGCAAGTGGTGTTTTAGCTCTAAGCACAACAACTTTTTTCTTTTTATAATGTGGTGCAATTTCAAATGGTTTACTTGGGCGAACAATTTCGATATTTTTATTGTTGACACTAAAGTAATAAGTATGTTTTTTCTCATCAGTATTTTCAAAAAGGAAGATATAATCATTTTCAACTTTTCCATCTGGATAGATTTTATATAGTCTTGTAGTTCTATCGATATTTAAAAGCATTCCTTCTTTTTTGCTTCCCATAATAAAAAGCATTGCCATAACAATTGATAAAACCCCAATATATCCAATAATTTTTGGTCTAAAATAGCGTGTTTTTCCAGCATGTTTTTCTTTTTCTCTCTCACTTGACCATTGAACAAGACTAGGTTTTCCTAAATTCCCCATAACTACTGTACAAGCATCAACACACTCTAAGCAGTTGATACATTCAAGTTGAAGCCCTTTTCTAATGTCAATATGCGTTGGACAAACTCGAACACAGCTTTCACACATTGTGCATTCAGAATCAGGTTCTTTGGTTCTAAGTTCTTTTTGATTTTTTACTACTTTATGGCGTTCATTTCCTTCGCCTTCATAAATTTTACCACCTCTAATTGGATCATATACTGCAATGAGTGTGTCTTCATCAAAAAGAACTGATTGAACACGGCTATATGGACAAATATAGATACAAAAGTTTTCTTTAATAAATACAATATCTGCAATTAAAAAGAGTGCAATACCAATCCAAAAGCCCATTAAAATTGTGTGGTTTGCTGGATCTTTAATGTATTCAAAAAAAGTTTCTGGTGGAACAAAAAACCATAAAAAGTCAGCTGCTGCAATAAAAGCTAAAACAGCCCAAATTAAAATGGCAATTGCTTCTTTTACTTTATTTTTTGGATCAGACCAATCTGGCTCTTTTTGTTTATTTTTCACACTTTTTCTAATTTTAAGAAGTTTTGTCTCTAAAAAGTCTCGATAAAGAACTCTAAAAATTGTTTGAGGACAAGCCCATCCACACCATACCCTTCCTCCAAAAGCAGTTAAAGCAAAAATTCCAATAAATAAAAGCATAAGTAAAAATGGCATAATGTAGAGCTCTTGCATATCAAATCGAACAAAGAGAAAATGTAGTTGTTTTTTATCAAAGTTAAGTAAAAAAAAGTGATTTCCATGAATAGTTACCCAAGGAATCACCAAAGCAAATATCGTAATTGCAATATACATCATAATACGTTTGTTACGATAGGGAATCCAATTTTTGAGATATTCTGGTTTTGAGGCCATGATTTTATCCTTAAAGAGTAATTTTAATGAGTTATTATTAGTATAAGTTATACTAATAATAAGCTACTCATATAACTTTATTATATATAAAAAAACTTAAAAAATAAATTTAATATGTTACAATTAGCTAAAAATTAGTTAATATAGTAAATGGTTATAAAAAAGCTTTACAAAAGGAAAACGATGAATTTAACCCATATAGATGAATCTAACAATCCAAAAATGGTAGACGTCTCAAACAAAAATGATACTTTGCGTATTGCTACAGCAAGTGGTGTAATAAAAATATCAAAAGAAGCATTTTGGGCTGTTCTTGAAAAAAGAGCTAAAAAAGGACCGGTTTTACAAACGGCAGTCATAGCTGCTATTATGGGAGCAAAAAAAACGAGCGATTTGATACCTATGTGTCATCCATTAATGATTAGTTCTGTTAAAATAGATATTAAAGAGCTTCCAAATTTACCTGGATTTAAACTCTATGCAACAGTTACATTAAAAGGAAAAACAGGAGTAGAAATGGAAGCTCTCACAGCAGTTTCAATTGGGTTACTTACAATTTATGATATGGTCAAAGCAATTGATAAATCAATGGAAATTGGTCCAATACTCTTAGAAGAGAAAAGTGGTGGGAAAAGTGGAGATTTTAAAAGGAGGTAAAAATGATTTTAGATAAAAATTCAAACAAAAAAGCAAAAATTTCTTATCCAACAAAATGGGGCTTTACAGTTATTGGAAGAGATAAAGAAAAAATTGAGCAAGCTATTAAAAAAGTAATAGGCGATAAAATTCATAGCTGTAAATTTAGTAAAACTTCAAAAAATGGAAAATTTCATAGCTATCAAGCCCATTGTGAAGTTGATTCTAAACAAGAGCGAGATAGATTATATCAAGAGTTTGGAGATCATGAAGATATTGATTATGTATTTTAGTTGCCAAAATTAAGCAAAAAAAGGATTATTTCTCCTCTTTTTGCTCTGTTGAGTTGTTATTTTCTTCTTTGTTTTCTTCATTTTCATAAAGTTTTAAAAGTTTTGTAAAGAGTTTATCTTCGGTAATACCCATTTTTACTACCGGAATAAGGTTGTTTTGTTGATAATATTCAATCAGTTTTTGTGGATCTTGTCCACTAAAGAGTGCTTCATAATAGAGTACTTGGCTAATCTCTCCATCGCTAACTTCTACCTTTTCAGCTTTTGCTAAAGCATCAACCACAAAAGTAGCTCTTACACTATCTTCAGCATCTTTGCGGACAGATTCTCTTAGTTCATCAAGCTTCTCTTTATTTTCGCGAATCTCTTTTAGCTCTTCTTCGCTAAGTTCTCGTGCTTTTTGGTTTGCTAAATTGTCAATTTCTTGCTCAACAATATTTTTAGGTAAGTCAAAATCATATTTTTTCACAATGTTTTCTAAAATTTTTGGTTTTAACTCTTCTTCATAAAGTTTTCTTGCTTTGTTATCTTCTACGATTTTTTTAGCATGTTTTTTAAGTTCATCTAATGAGGCATCAGGTTTACCAAGAGCAAGTTTTGCCAATTCATCATCAATATTTGGAGTAAAAAACTCTTTTACTTCATGTAAAGTGATATCAAATTCAGCCTCTTTTCCAGCAAGGTTGGCAGCTTGATAGTTTTGCGGGAATTTTACTTTAATGCGTTTTTTCTCTCCAGCTTTCATACCAATCATTTGATCTTCAAAGCCTTCAATAAATTGCTTTGAGCCAATTTTTAATTCATAATTAGTTGCACTTCCACCTTCAAACTCTTCGCCATCAATATATCCTTTAAAATCAAAAACGGCAACATCTCCTTCTTGTAAAGGTCGATCTTCTTTAATTTTTTTCGGTTTAGCATATTGTTTTGCAATCTCTTGCAACTCTTTTTCAATCTCTTCTTCACTTGCAGTTGGTTTTTCATACTCTGGAACTAAATCGCTATAATCGCCAAGCTCAAACTCAGGTCTTTTTGAAACAATCATTTCAAGCTCAATTGTTTCGTCGTTTTCTTCATATTTTTCAAAGAAAGGTTCACCTAAAAATTCATTCGGATTTAAATTCGCTTCTTTATATGCTTTACTTAATGCATCTTGAATTGCTTGTGATTTTGCATCGCGCAGTAATTTATCTTTAAAAAGCTTTTTAACGATACTTACAGGTACTTTTCCTTTTCTAAATCCATCAACTTGAACTGTTTTACTTGCCTCTTTAGCAATTTTGTCAAATGCTTTGTCAATATCTTCTTTGTTAATAGTTGCGCTAATTTTGTAATTGATACTATCAAGTTGTTCTACTTTTGTCTCCACTTTATAATCCTTAAAAAAATTTTTGCCAAGATTGTATCTAAAATTATCTAATAGATATCTAAAAAAAGCAATTTTACAAGATTTTCTTTAGGTAGAGGGCCCACGCAGGGCTTAGAAGTTATTGAATCTGTTTTTTGAGTGTTTTGCCAGGTTTGAAGCGAATACTATATTTTTCTTTGACGTGTACTTTTTTGGTTGTTCCTGGAATATAAATGTCTCTTGCATTTTTCTTGACAGGTTCAAATGTTCCAAATCCTAAAAAAGAGACTGGCTCTTTGTTTTTTAGAGCATCTACGATTGTATCAAGCATCGTATTGATAATAACTTCGGTCTCTTTTTTTGAGATACCAGTTTTTTGTGCTACAAGATTAATTAAAACGGATTTTTTCATTGTTGTTTCTCCTCTTTTTTATGTCCCTAAATAGCGTGCTTTGCGCCTTATTTTGATTTAACAAATTCTATCATAATAAAAATCTCCTTTTAATGAATAAAAATTATCCTTATTCTTAAAATATTCCATTTAATGGAATTAAAATAATTTATGTATATAATTGTAGCAATTTTTAAAAATTTGCAAAAAATTTTTTATCTGTTTCAAATCGTTACAAATAGCGCATAATGGCTAATTTTAAAGAATTTTGACTACAATAAAAAAAGTGCGATTTGAAATAAATTCAACGCCAAAATAATATTTTTTGTATAATTTAATAAAGTTTATCTCAAAAAATGGAGTTGTAATGATTAGAGTAGTAAAAAGAAATGGTAGGATTGAAAGCTTAGACATTACTAAAATTCAAAAATATACCGCTGCAGCCGTTGCTGGCCTTGAAGGCGTAAGCCAAAGTGAGCTTGAAGTTGATGCAAAATTGCAGTTTCGTGATATGATTACAACAAAAGAGATTCAAGAGACATTAATAAAAACGGCCATTGATAAAATTGACGTTGATAGACCCAATTGGACTTACGTTGCAGCACGACTTTTTCTTTATGATATTTATCATAGAGTAAGCGGTTTTACTGGCTATGTGCATTTAAGAGACTATTTTGAGAGAGGAGAAAAAGAAGGCAGAATTATTCCAGGATTAAAAGATAAGTATGATTTAGATGATTTAAATGATTATATTAAGCCTGAGCGCGACTTGCAATTTACCTATTTAGGGTTAAAAACGCTTTATGATCGATATTTATTAAAAGATAAAAATGGTGAGCCAATTGAATTGCCTCAGCATATGTTTATGGCAATTGCTATGTTTTTAGCGCAAAATGAATTTAATGCGCAAGATTGGGCAAAAAGATTTTATGATTTAATTTCTAAATTTGAAGTGATGCTTGCAACTCCTACGCTTTCAAATGCAAGAACACCGCGCCATCAACTAAGTTCATGCTATATTGGTTCAACGCCAGATAATATCGAAGGTATTTTTGATAGTTATAAAGAGATGGCACTTTTATCAAAATATGGTGGTGGAATTGGATGGGATTGGAGCTTAGTAAGAGGACTTGGGAGCTACATTGATGGGCATAAACATGCAGCTGGCGGGATTGTGCCATTTTTAAAAATAACAAATGATATTGCCATTGCGGTTGATCAGCTGGGAACTCGAAAAGGAGCAATTGCTGTTTATATTGAACCTTGGCATATTGATGTGAGAGACTTTTTGGAATTAAAGAAAAACTCAGGTGAAGAACGAAGAAGAACGCACGATTTGTTCCCAGCACTTTGGATTAACGATTTGTTTATGAAAAGAGTGCAAGAAGATAGTACGTGGACACTTTTTGATCCATATGAAGTAAAAGATTTAACTGAGTGTTATGGAGAAGAGTTTGAGAAAAAATATCTTGAGTATGAAAAAAGAGAAGATATTACTAAAGAGGTAGTGCCAGCAAAAGCACTTTGGAAGGAGATTTTAAGAAACTATTTTGAAACGGGAAGCCCATTTTTAGCCTTTAAAGACAATGCCAATAGAGCCAATCCAAATAAGCATGCAGGTATTATTCGAAGCTCAAATCTTTGTACCGAGATATATCAAAATACCAATCCAAATCATTATAAAATAAAAGTAATTTTTAACGATGGAAGTTATGAACTTTTTGAAGAAGATGAAGATGTAAAAGTTGATAGTGGGATTGTAAAAAAAGCTAAAAAAATTACAGCTTTAGATACTTTAAATGGAAAAGAGATTTTTGTTGTAGAAAAAGAAAAATTTGATGGCGATACGGCTGTTTGTAACTTGGCAAGTATTAATCTTTCAAAAATAAATAGTGAAGAAGACATTAAAAGAGTTGTTCCAATTGCTATTAGAATGCTTGATAATGTGATTGATTTAAATTTCTATCCACTTGGGAAAGTGAAAAAAACAAATTTAAAAACAAGAGCAATTGGGCTTGGTGTAATGGGTGAAGCACAAATGCTTGCAGAGGCTAAAATTGAGTGGGGTAGTGATGAGCATTTTAGAAAAATTGATGAGATAATGGAATCAATTAGCTATTATGCTATTAAATCATCAAGCGATTTAGCCTTAGAAAAAGGCAAATACCCTCTTTTCGAGGGGTCTGATTGGAGTAAAGGAATCTTTCCAATTGATAAAGCAAACGAAGAGGCGTGTAAATTGGTTGATAGAGGAGGGCTTTTTGGATATAAACACGATTGGGCAGCACTAAAAGAGAAAGTCAAAAAAGATGGAATGCGAAATGGTTATTTAATGGCAATTGCGCCAACAAGCTCCATTTCTATTTTAACAGGAACTACGCAAGCAATTGAGCCAGTATTTAAACGCAAATGGTATGAAGTAAACTTAAGTGGAGAAATTCCAGTAACCGTGCCAAATATCAGTGCTGATACTTGGCCATATTATGTAAGTAGTTACGATTTAGATCAAAGAGTGCTTGTTAAAGCAGCAGCAATTAGACAAAAATGGATTGATCAAGGACAAAGCCTTAATATCTTTATTCGTCTTGATAAAGCAAGTGGAAGATATTTGAATGAAATTTATATGCTTGCTTGGAAACTTGGATTAAAAGCAACATACTACTTGCGTTCACAATCTCCAGAAGCGCTTGAAGAGCGCTTTGTTGAAGATAGAAGTATTGAGTGTGTAGGGTGTCAATGAGTGCTTCAAGGCGCTTTTTACTTTTTTATCCTTTATGGTTTTTGGCTCTTTTTGGGCTTTTTTATTGGGGTAGGTATTGGAGTTTTTCTCCCATTGGCGAGGCAATCGATGGGGCTTTAAGAGAGCTTATTATGCATATTTTACAAGCTATTTTACCAAATAAAATAGAAGGGTATGAAATTATTATTAATCCAAAATATCGTGTAGTTATTACGCCAGAGTGTAATGGAATGGTGCCCTTTTTAATCTATTTTGCTGGAGTATTAGCTTATCCTAAAACGCTTCTTTGTAAATTTGTTTGGGGAGTATTGGGATTTGTCGCTTTCATGTTTTTTAATTTAGTGCGATTAATTGTTGTTGTTTTAGTCGTTAATGCGTTTGGAGATGGTGCATTTTTTTGGGTGCATGATATTGGAGGTAATATTTTATTAGTTGGCGTTGGTTCGATGTTATTTTTAGCTTATCTATATAGGTGTTCATGAAAAAAAGAATTATTGATTTTTCTACATATAGTAGTATTAAAATTGGTCCAGTTGTTGAGGTTGATGTTATTGAGAGTGAAGAAGAGTCGCAAACTCCTGGCTATTTAATTGGTGGAGCAAACAACTTGCTTGTTTCTCCAAATCCTGGTAAATTAAAGATACTTGGGAAAAATTTTGATTTTATAAAAATTGAAGATGACTTTCTTTATATTGGAGCAGCAACAAAAACAGGTAGAATTTTGAGTTTTGCAAAAAAAAATGATATTGCGGGGTTTGAATTTGTCGCAAAACTTCCAGGAACGCTTGGTGGAATGCTTGCAATGAATGCTGGAGTAAAGCAGTATGAAATTTTTAATATATTAGATTCGATTAAAATTGATGGAAAGTGGATAAAAAAAGAAGCAATCATGTATGGTTATCGCTTTGCAAAATTAAATGGAATTGCAACTGAGGCAAGATTTAAAATCCAAAGAGGCTACAATGAAGCGCTAAAAAATGAGTTATTACTGTTACGAAACAATCAGCCAAAAGAGCCAAGTGCAGGGAGTGCGTTTAAAAATCCAAAAGGAGATTTTGCAGGGCGTTTAATTGAAGCAGTGGGACTTAAGGGCAAGCGAATAGGAAATATGGCGTTTAGCAATATACACGCAAATTTCCTTGTTAATTTAGGTGGAGGAAATTTTGAAGAGGCAATAAAACTTCTAGAATTGGCTAAAAAAAGAGTTTATGAAGCATTTGGAATAAAATTAGAAGAAGAGATTAAGATTATTTAAAGCATATTTTGCTATGTTTATGAATTCAAATAAAAGTAATTATAGTAATAAATAAATTTGCATTATAATAAGGATAAGCTATGGAGAATTTAGATTTTATTCAAAGTGAAATGTTAACGCATGTTCCAATTTGCACGCATGCTAATCCAAAAAGAGTTTTAGTTATTAATGGAGCTAAACGTATTCAAAATGAATTAAAGAAACACTCAGTAGTTGAAGAAGTTATTCATCTTGATGGATTTAATGTAATTGAAGAGTTACAAAAACTTGGAGCAAAAAATTTTGATGTTGCAATTGTAAGAAGCAATGAATTTACCAATAATAAAGAGTTTTGGATAGAGTTAACAAAATTGCTTGATAGTAAGGGAGTAGTTTCAATTATCATGAGTAATATTATTACTCAAAAAGAAAAAGCAAAAGAAGAACTCATGCTTGCTGGAAAAATCTATCCAATTGTTATGCCATATCGTTATGATAAAGCCATTAAGGATGATTTAGTTGTGAGTGAGTATTTGATGCTTGCAAGTAGATTTTATCATCCTACAGCAGATATTAATTTACAAAGAGCAGATTTAACTGATGGTTACGCTTATTATAATAGCGATATTGCAATAGCATCTTTTAGTGTTCCTACCTTTATTTATAAAGAGTATTTAGGAGTAATTAAACGCTAATGCAATATGGAATTGTTTTAACTGGCGGCATTGCAACAGGCAAAAGCACCGTTGCAGCTTTGATGAAACTGCTTGGATTTCGTATTATTGATGCAGATACTATTGCACATCAAAAGTTGCAAGAGAGTGCAAAAGAGATAGAAGAGCTTTTTGGCAAAGCATTTGTAAAAGATGGAGTCGTTGATAGAAAAGCTTTAGGAAAACTCATTTTTAGTAAAAAAGATGAGCGGCTTAAACTTGAAGCACTGCTTCATCCAAAAATAAAAGAAGAAATTATCCTTCAAGCAAAAAAGCAAGAAGCTTTTAAAAAGCCTTATTTAATTGACATTCCACTCTTTTTTGAAAAAGAAAAAGCCTATAAAAATTTTACGAAAACTTTAGTTGTTTATGCCCCAAAAGAGTTACAGCTTAAGCGGTTAATGAAGAGAGATAATTTAAATAAAGAAGAGGCACTTTTAAGAATTAACGCTCAACTTCCAATTGAGCTTAAAAAGCAAAAGGCTACCTTTTTAATTGAAAACATTTACGATTTAAAACATTTACAAAATGAGTGTGAAAGAGTTAAAGGAGAGATTTTATCATGCATGTAACAAAATATAACGCAAGTGGGAATGATTTTATTATTTTTCATGACAGCCAAAAAAAAGATAGAAGAGAGCTTGCAAAACTGCTTTGTGATCGACACAAAGGCGTCGGGGCAGATGGGATGGTGGTTTTAGTGCCCCATCCACAATATGATTTTGAGTGGGAGTTTTACAATAGCGATGGAAGCGTGGCAACAATGTGTGGTAATGCTACAAGAGCCGTTTCACACTATGCCATTGAGAGAGGAATTAGCATTAATAATAGAGCCGAATTTTTAACGGGAGCTGGAGTTATTACAACGACAATTAATGGCGATTATGTCGTAACTGATATGCTTGAACCAAAAATTTTAGCTAAAGATATTAACGAATATAATCAAAATTGGTGGCTAATTGATACTGGAGTGCCACATTTGGTAACAGAAGTAAAAAATATTGAAAATTTTGATTTAGAAATGGCAAGAGAGCTTCGTCATAAGTATAATGCAAATGTAAATATCTATAAAATTGAAGATGATTATTTAAAAGTAAGAACCTATGAACGCGGTGTAGAAGATGAGACCGAGGCATGTGGTACCGGTATAATGGCATCATTTGTAAAAGCTTTAAGTGAAAGAAAGGCAAAAGAAGTAATGCCCATTCTTCCAAAAAGTGGTGAAGAGTTATATGCCGAATATGAGAATGGAAAGTATAGATTTGGTGGGAGAGTTTCTAAGGTTTTTGAAGCAGAAGTGACCTTAACAATTCCTCCATATATGTTATAAATATGTAGAAAAAAACAATATTATAATTGAGCTAATATGAGAGCAAAATTAATTGAGAATAAAAGTTATTGAAAAAATTACAGTTTTTAACTTCATTTTTAGGGGACTTTACTTTTCTTAAGGAAAAATGATTATAATTTTGCTCTCTATGTGGTCGCATAGCTCAGTTGGTAGAGCACTACCTTGACATGGTAGTGGTCACAGGTTCGAGTCCTGTTGCGGCCACCACTTTTCTTACACAAAGTCCCCTAAAAAGCTTTCTTGACATTTAATTAATAATTGTTGTAAAATATTAACTGTGAAATTTAGCAAGATATTTCAATTTGCTATTTTTTAGTTAATTGCAAGGCAAGTTGGAATATAATGCTAACTGTTGGAGTCGCTAACCCCAAAACTAATCCACACTAAAGTCTTTAAAAAAGATTTGTGTGTGGATTATCATGGGGGTAGCGACTTGATAAACACAATCTTTAAAAAGATTAATTCAACAAGGAGTTTTTAATGAACAAAAAAGGACTTTTAGTTGCTTCTGCTGTAGCATTAGCATTAGGATTTAGCGGTTGTACGCAACAAGCTGCTGCTGCAAATGGTGCTGCAGGTGGCAAAACAACTCAAGTAAAAGCTGCAAATCCATCTGATTTGGGACTTTATCCACCAAATGCAAAACCAGGTGAGTGTTATGCAAAAGTTTTAATCCCAGCAAAATATAAAACTGTAACAGAAAAAGTTTTAGCTGATCAAGGTGGAGAACACTACAAAGTAATCCCAGCTAAATATGCTTACAAAACTGTTAAAAAGCTTGTTAGAGAAGGTGGATATAAATTAGTATGTAAGCCACCAGTATATAAAACTGTAACTGAAAAAGTTTTAGTTAAACCTGAAACTTATAAATTAGTTACAATTCCAGATGTTCATAAATATGTAACAGAAAAAGTACTTGTTAGACCAGCAACGACTGAATGGAGAAAAGGGGTAGGCGTAACTTCTCCACTACCAAACGGAGCTAAAGTAAACGGAGTTGCTTGTTTGGTAAAAGTTCCACCAAAATATAAAATTATTAGAAAAAGAATTGTTGTAAAACCAGCTCAAACGAAAAAAATTGTAATTCCAGCACAATATAAAACAATTACAAAAAGAGTTCTTGTAAAACCAGCTGAAACAGTAAAAGTGCCTATTCCACCACTTTATAAAACTGTAAGAGTTAAAGTAATGGTAGAGCCACCAAAAACAGTTCCAGTTAAAATTCCACCAAAATATACAACAATTACGAAAAAAATCAAAGTATCAAATGCATACTATACATGGCAAAGAGTTAACTGTAGAAGAGTTATTCACTAATTGCTTTGCCCCTTCTTTTGGGGCTTTTCTTATTTAAGTTTAAAAGTTTGATGACACGCAATACAATTTTGAGTAAGTTTTGATAAAGCTTGTAAGGTTTTTTTCATATCTTTTTTTTGAGCTTGCATAGTAAAATTAGAAGCAGCTTTGTGCATTGTAAATCCCATTATTTTCATCTCTTTTAGTATATAAAAAGCCAACTCTTTTGTATTATGCTTTTTCATTACATCTATTCCAAACTCATTTTAGTAAACAAAGATACTTTTTTGAATTGATTTTTTTAAATGTATCAATAATTTTTTGAAGAGAAATAAGATGTTCTCTCTATGC
>JALVTH010000050.1 GCA_027036015.1 Campylobacteraceae bacterium | reverse complement strand
TCTTTATTGTTTCGATATAATCCTTGTAATTTTATATTGGCAGATAAAAAAGAAAGACTAAAAAGCAGTAAGAAAAAAAACCTCAAAAGCTCTCCTTCATTTTTTTTTATTATGGCATAAAATTTATACGAGAAGCTTTTTTATGTCATATTTTTAATATAAGTTGTAACTTTTGTGTATTTTTAAAGCAGTTTTGAATCGGCAATTATTGTTACAGGACCATCATTGATAATGCCAACTTCCATATTAGCTCCAAAAATGCCAGCTTTTGTTGGAACTTCTGCTTGCAATTTTTCTATAAAAGCTTCATAAAGCTCTTTTGCTTTGTTTGGATTCATTGCATCACTAAAACTTGGACGATTGCCTTTTTTGATATTTGCTGCAAGCGTAAATTGTGAAATAACTAAAATCTCTCCATTAATATCTTTAATGGATTTATCAAATTTTCCTTGTTCATTTGGAAAAATACGCATATTTACAATTTTTTTTACAAGTTTATTAATATCTTCTTCATTGTCTCCTTGCATAATGCCTAATAGGATATTAAAGCCTTTGTTAATCTTGGCAACTTCTTTGTTATCAACTTTAACCCAAGAGTTTTTGACTCTTTGAATAAGTGCTATCATTTATTTACTCCTTAAATTTTATTTTTTAATTGTATTGAAACTTTCTTTATTGGAAAGAAAAAGAGTATTTACTGTTTCTTTTAAATAAAGACAAGTAATTAAGTTTTAAACAAATTCCACTATAATTGCAAAAATTTGAAAGGATAAGATATGGCGATTCCAAATTGTCCAAAGTGTAATAGTGAATATGTCTATGAAGATGGGACTTTATTTATTTGTCCAGAGTGTGGGTATGAGTTTAGTGAAGACTCTTTGCAAGAGCAAGAAGAAAAACTTATTGTAAAAGATGCAAATGGCAATATTTTGCAAGATGGCGATAGTGTGGTTGTAATTAAAGATTTAAAAGTAAAGGGTAGCTCAAGCGGTATCAAAGTTGGAACAAAAATTAAAAATATCCGCTTGGTTGAAAGCAGCGATGGGCACAATATTGATTGTAAAGTGCCAGGTGTTGGAGCTATTAGACTCAAGCAAGAGTTTGTAAAAAAAGCTTAATTTTTTTTATCAAAGTGCTGGTAATCTTTGCAGCACTTAAACTCTCCACCCCAGCGCCATCCATACGCTTTAAAAATTTTTACAATTGCATCATTTTTTAAAATCATTGCTTTTTGAGTAGGAGAGTTTGAAGTTCTGACTCTTTTTTTAAAAGGGAGTGAGCCTTTGTGGCTAATTTTGCCAGAGCTACTTACATATGGATTTTCTAAAGGATTAATATCAATTGCTCTTCCAAAGCTATGAAGTGACCATTTGTTAGTACCTGCTACATTTCGGCAATTAAATGCTGAAGTATTGTCTGCTTCAATAGATGCAAAATCGCTTCCGTTATATTTGCTTACAAGCTCCATTTTACGAATTGGATATTTGATTTCATAAAGTTTTTTAAAAATAGCAACGACTTCTTTGGCTACACTTTTATTTACAATAAGCTCTCCTATATGCTCTTTGCCATCAAAACCAATGTATGTTAGTTTTATATAACGCAAATTCTTAAGCGAAACAGGACATCCTACATGATAAGAGTTGCCAGCAATCATTTGCTTTTTAATTTTTGGCGTTATTGGAGTTATGAAAGCGTGAAAATTGGCAAATAGAGTTGAACTTAAAAAAAAGAGGAGAAGTTTTTTCATGGCAGATACCTTTTAAAATATTTTTTATATTCTATGCTAATTTTAATAAAAGTTGTTATAATCTTGCTTTGGATTTGGCAAAAAGGGGATAAATGTTTGCAATAGTTTTATTTGCAACTGGTGCATTGGTTGGTATATTATCTGGTTTTTTTGGCATAGGTGGGGGAATGCTGCTTGTGCCAATTTTAATGATGCTGCATTTTAGCATTAAAGCTGCAATTGCTATTTCGGTTGTTCAAATGTTTTTTAGCTCAATTTTAGGCTCTTATTTAAATTATAAAAAAGGAAATCTAAAGCTTAATGAAGGAATTTTTGTTGGGATAGGTGGTGCTCTTGGAGCATTTTTTGGAGTACATCTAACCAACTCTCTATCGCCAAAGGCACTTGCACTTTTACTACTTGGCTTAGTTGTTTTTGCTTTTTTTAAGGTGCTTTTTAGTAAAAGTAGTAGTTCAAACGAAGAAAAGCAAGTTGTTATTTGGATTTTATTTCTTATTGGTGTTTTTGTTGGAACCATTTCAATTATGCTTGGCGTTGGTGGAGCAATTTTATTAACTCCAATTATGGTTGGCTTTTTGCACTATAGTACTAAAAAGGCTGCAACTGCAAGTTTATTTTTTGTAGTTTTTTCTTCAATTACTGGAGTTATATATAAATTAAGCCAAGGTGTTTTTATCAATTTAGATTTAGATGTTCAAATGGTTTTAAGTGTTGCTATTGGAGCGCTTTTTGGTGTAGTTTTGGGAATAAAACTAAAAGAGATTGTTCATGCAAGAAGCCATAAAATTGCACTATTGATTATGTATGCACTTATTATTGCAATGCTTGTTAAAAAAATATTTTTATAGGAGTTGAAAGTTGTTAGATAATATCCATATTTATGGAGCAAGAGAGCATAATTTAAAAAATATTTCATTAAAAATTCCCAAAAATAAACTTGTTGTAGTAACTGGTATTAGTGGAAGTGGAAAATCAACTTTAGCTTTTAATACTCTTTATGCTGAGGGACAAAGACGTTATATTGAATCTCTTTCAAGTTATGCACGCCAATTTTTAGGCAGAGTTGGCAAACCAGATGTTGATAAAATCGAAGGATTAACACCTGCAATTGCTATTGATCAAAAAACAACATCCAAAAACCCGCGCTCAACTGTTGGAACTGTGACTGAGATTTATGATTATTTGCGGCTTCTTTTTGCAAGAATTGGAACGCAGCATTGCCATAAATGCGGTAAGCCAATCTCATCTATGAGTGCAAGCGATATTATTAATGAGGTTATGAAACTTCCAGTAGGAGCAAAACTTATAATTATGGCTCCATTAGTAAAAGAGAAAAAAGGCACCTTTGCTGATTTGATTGAGTCTTTAAGAGCAAAAGGATATGTTAGAGCAATGATTGATGGAGTGATGGTTCGGCTTGATGATGAGATTGAGCTTAGCAAAACAAAAAAACACACCATCAAAGCTGTAATTGATAGAGTAGTAGTAAAAGAAGAGAGTAAAGAGCGTATTGCAAGCGATGTAGAAAAGGCGCTTAATTTAAGTTATGGTGAAGTTGAAGTTGAAGTTATTAATCATGAAGAGCTTGGACTTAAACAAAAGCTTTTTCACTACTCTGAACATTTAGCATGTTTTGATTGTAAAGTAAGTTTTGAGCCGCTTGAGCCTGTGAGTTTTTCGTTTAACTCACCAAAAGGAGCATGTCCCGATTGTGATGGGCTTGGAATTCGATATAGGCTTGATTTGAGAAAAATTATTGATAGTGAGCTTCCTATTGAGAAGGGAGCAATTAAGATTCTTTATGGTTTCAATAAGAGTTACTATTTTGAGTTTTTAAAAGCATTTTGCACTCAAAGTGGTATTGATATTAGCACTCCTTACAAAGATTTAGAGGAGCATCAGCAAAAAGCAATTTTATATGGAACGCCAGAAGTGATTGAATTTAGCTGGAAACGCCACAAAATCCGCCGTCAATGGCCAGGAGTTGTTGCAATTGCTTATGATATGAGTAAAGAGAACAAAGAATTAACTGATTATATGAGCGAAGCAGTGTGCGATAGCTGTAAGGGACATAGACTTCGTCCAAGATCACTTGCTGTTAAAATTAATGGTAAAAATATTGCTGATATTATTGATATGCCAATTGAAGAGAGTTATAAATATTTTGCAAATGAAGAGAATTTTGCTTTTTTAAATAAGCAGCAGCGCCTTATTGCTGAACCAATTTTAAAAGAGATTAAAGAGCGGCTCTTTTTTTTGTATGATGTTGGGCTTGGCTATTTAACTTTAAGTCGCGATGCAAGAACTATTAGTGGTGGAGAGGCACAACGCATTCGAATTGCAAGCCAAATTGGAAGTGGATTAACTGGGGTGATGTATGTTTTAGATGAGCCAAGTATTGGGTTACATGAGCGAGATACAATGAAGCTTATTCGCACACTTAAATCATTGCGTGATAAAGGAAATAGTGTTATTGTTGTAGAACATGATAAAGAAACGATTAAAGCTGCAGATTTTATTGTCGATATTGGACCAGGAGCTGGAAAGTATGGGGGAGAGGTTGTTTTTAGTGGAAGTGTAAAAGAGCTTGAAAAGGCAAATACCCTTACGGCTGAATATCTTTTTGAGCGTAAAAAGATTGAATACAAAAAAGAGCCAAGACCAAAAGATAAATGGCTTGAGATTAAAAATGTAACGATTAATAACATTAAAAATTTAAGTACAAAATTTCCACTTAGCAACTTTGTTTGTGTTACGGGAGTAAGTGGAAGTGGAAAGAGTTCTTTAATTTTGCAAACACTTTTACCAACAGCAAAAGAGATTTTAAATAGGGCAAGAAAGGTAAATCGTGTAGAAGGCGTTGAGATTAATGGATTGGAGCATCTTGATAAAGTAATTTATCTTGATCAAAGTCCAATTGGAAGAACCCCGCGCTCAAACCCAGCTACATATACTGGAGTGATGGATGAGATTAGAAAACTTTTTGCACAAACACCTGAAGCAAAGCTAAGAGGCTATAAAGTAGGGCGCTTTAGCTTTAATGTAAAAGGTGGTAGATGCGAAAAGTGCCAGGGTGAGGGACAAATTAAAATAGAGATGCATTTTTTACCAGATGTAATGGTAACATGCGATGCATGTAAAGGAGCGCGTTATAATGAACAAACGCTTGAAGTAACCTATAAAGGCAAAAACATTGCAGATGTGCTTAATATGAGTGTTGCAGAAGCGCTTGAGTTTTTTAAAAATATTCCAGCAATTGCAAATAAATTAAAGACTTTAAAAGATGTAGGACTCGATTACATTACACTTGGGCAAAATGCAACAACTCTTAGTGGTGGAGAAGCACAAAGAATAAAATTAGCAAAAGAGTTAAGCCGCAAAGATACTGGAAAAACGCTTTATATTTTAGATGAGCCAACAACAGGACTTCATTTTGCTGATGTTGATAGACTTGTAGGAGTGTTGCATCATTTGGTAGATTTGGGAAACACTGTTGTAGTGATTGAGCATAATTTAGACTTAATTAAAAATGCTGATTATATTATCGATATGGGACCAGAAGGCGGAAGCAAAGGTGGAAAAGTCGTAGCTACAGGCACTCCACTTGAGCTTGCTAAAAATTATAAAAAAACAAAAAGCTATACGGGAGAGTATTTGGCAAAAGAGCTTGGATTGGAAAAATAAAGCTTGACAAAAAGAGTAAGTTTATATATAATGAAATTAGTTTACATAAAAGGATAAAAAATGGAAAGCATAGGAATTGGAGAGATTCAAAAAAATAGCTCAATCTTTTCTCATTTAAAAAAGGCTATTCAAATTGTTGATAAAAGAAAAAAGAAGGTTTTAGCAGTTGTTTATCCAGTAAAAAATCAAAACATTGTAAAGATGTTAGCTGGAAAATATAAAAATAAAATTCAAAAAAAAGCGATTGATCTTCAAGTAGCCAAAGAAATTGCTCTAAAACAAGCGATGGAAGAAAAGTATGGTCTATCTTCTTGATGCAAATGTAATTATTCGATTTTTAATTGGAGATAATGAAGAATTTTTAACCCAAAGTATTGCAATTTTTAAAAATATTGAAAATGCTTCATTAGAAGTTGAAATTTTAGAGTCAGTGTTGATGGAAGTTTTTTTTGTATTAACAAAATTTTATCAACTGCCAAAAGAAGAAGTAATTAATGATTTAAAAGCTATTTTGGCACTAAATGGAGTTGTAAATAGCAATAAAGCAATATTAATTGAAGCTTTAACTTTAATAGAGCATAAAAATATAGATTTTGTAGATGCTTTAATTTGTGCAAAAAGCAAACTGCAAGGATATAAAAAATTAAGTTTTGATAAAGATCTAAAAAAGTGTTAGTAAAGTGTAGGAGTTTAAATGAAAACAATAACAGTTATAGATACCTTTGCCTTTTTTTTTAGAGCTTACTTTGCGCTTCCACCGCTCAAATCAAAAAGTGGTTTTCCAACGGGATTATTAACGGGATTTATCAATTTTATCCATCAGCTTCAGCGTGAACATTTGACCGATTTTATTGTTTTTGCCCTTGAGAGTAAAGAAGAAACCTTTCGAAAAAAAATCTATCCTCTTTATAAGGCCAATCGTCCTGAGCCTCCAAAAGATCTTTTAATGCAGCTTGAAGTTGCCATAAGTTGGATTGAGAAGATGGGGTTTAAAGCGCTTAATAAAAGTGGTTTTGAAGCAGATGATATTATGGCAACAATTATGAAATTTGCCAAAGAGCAAAATATTATTGGCAAAATGGTCTCATCTGATAAAGATCTTTATCAACTCATTGAAGATGAAAAGATTGTACTTTATGATTGGGTAAAGAAAACAATTATTGATGAAGCTGCATGTATGAAAAAATTTGGTGTTCCTCCAAAATATTTTGTTGATTTTCAAGCATTAATTGGAGATAGTAGCGATAATGTGCCTGGAGTTCCTAGAATTGGTCCAAAAACAGCGGCAAAAATTATTAATGAGTTTCATACACTTGAAGCAGTTTATGAAAACATAGAAAAAGTTGGTACAAAGCGCATTCAAAAACTTTTACTTGAATATAAAGAGCAAGCTTTTTTATCAAGAGAACTTGTTAAATTAAGAGATGATGTATTTAGTGAACTCAATTTAAGTGAGTTTATTTTTGAAAATAAAAACTACTTGAGTGCTTTAGTTGATGAGTTTGAAAAATATGATATGAATACAGCCTTAAAGTGGGCAAAAGAGGGACTCAAGCAAGAAAAGCCAAAAAAAGAAAAAAGTAATCTAAGTTTTGAAGCAATTGCAATTACTTCAAGTCAAGAACTTTTTGAAATCGTTGACAAAATTGATAAAGAAAGTATCATTGCTTTTGATTGTGAAACTACATCGCTTAATACCAAAGAGACAAAGCTTGTTGGATTTTCTTTTGCCTTTGATGAAGAAAAAGCTTATTATGTTCCAATTGCACACAACTATTTAGGTGTGGGCGAGCAAGTTGAACTTGAAGATGCTCTTAAAGCTATTAAAAAAATTTTTAGCGCAAAAGTTGTTGGGCACAATTTAAAATTTGATATGAAAGTCTTACTTCATTATGGCATAAGTCCCATTATTCCATATGCTGATACAA
Source organism: Campylobacteraceae bacterium (assembly GCA_027036015.1). Lineage (GTDB taxonomy): Bacteria > Campylobacterota > Campylobacteria > Campylobacterales > Sulfurovaceae > JAADEQ01. Next base: position 18,205 of record JALVTH010000050.1, on the reverse strand, counting down.
TGATTATGGCTTGGCTTTTAGATCCTGCAAAACGAGTTGGCTTAGATAGCTTGGCTGAGCGCTTTTTTACTTATGAGATGAAAAGCTATAAATCAACTGTGAAAAAAGGGCAAGACTTTAGCACAGTTACAATTGAAGAGGCAAGTTTTTATGCTGCTGAAGATGCTTGGATGAGTCTGAAACTTTATCATCTTTTAAATAAGCTTTATAAAGATGGAGGTTTAGAAGAGCTTTATAAAGAGTTTAGGGAGGTGGAACTACCTTTTATTTTGGTTTTAATAGATATGGAAGAAGCTGGGATAAAAGTTGATATGAAGCATTTGGAGTATTTAAAAGAGTTTTTGAGTAAGCGCTTGAGTGAAATTAGTCAAAAAATTTATGAGTATGCTGGAGAAGAGTTTAATATTAAATCAACAAAACAGCTTGGTCATATTTTGTTTAATAAATTGATGCTAAAAGGAGCTAAAAAAACAAAAACTGGCTTTAGTACAAATGAAGCAACCCTAAAATCACTTTTACATGAGCATGAAATTATTCAAGAGATTTTAGCTTTTCGCGAAAGTCAAAAGATGCTAAGCACCTATGTTGAGCCTCTTTTAAAACTTGCAAAAAAAGATAAAAATCATCGAATCTATACAAGCTTTTCGCAAACTGGAACAGCTACTGGACGTTTGGCTTCAAGAGAGCCTAATTTGCAAAATATACCTGTAAGAAGTGAGCTTGGTAAGCAAGTTCGAAGAGCATTTATTGCAAAAGAGGGCTTTAAGCTTGTCTCAATTGATTATTCACAAATTGAATTGCGTCTATTGGCTCATTTTAGTCAAGATAAAGCTTTGCTTGATGCTTTTAAACATGATAGAGATATTCATCTTGAAACAGCAAAAAAGCTCTTTGGCAAGGAAAAAGCACAAGCAAAGAGAAACTTTGCAAAATCAATCAATTTTGGGCTTTTATATGGAATGGGTTCACGAAAGCTTGCTCAAGAACTTGGAATTAGTGTATCTGAAGCAAAAGAGATTATTGCAAACTATTTTGCAGCTTTTCCAACAGTTAAGAGCTATTTAGAGCAAATTCAAGATGAGGTCAAGCAAAAAGGGTATGTTACAACATTGCTTCATAGAAAAAGGGTCTTTGATTGGGATAATGCCAATGCAATGGCTAAAGCTGCAATTTTAAGAGAAGCAGTTAATACCGTTTTTCAAGGGAGTGCAGCAGATTTAATAAAACTTTCGATGCTTGAAATTGATAGCATGATTAAAGAAGAAAAATATGAAGCTGCTATGCTTTTGCAAATTCATGATGAACTTTTGTTTGAGATAAAAGAAGAAAAAGCTAATGCAATTGCTAAAAAGTTTGCTCATATTATGGAGCATATCTATCCATTAAATGTTGAGCTTAAATGCTCAATCTCAATTGGTAATAGCTGGGATGAGTTGAAATGATTAATTGATAATTGATAATTGATAATTGATAATTGAGAATTGAGGATGGCATTAAGATGTGTTACACACTTTTTGCATATTAAAGTAATAAGATTTTGTGCTTATTAATTTAAAGTAAGCTTAAGTAAAATAGCAAAGTTTTTTTTTTAATAAGAAAACAAAAAAAATGTTATACAATTAGATAATTTTTTAAAAAGGTGTTGAATGCTTAAAAAACTTTTTTCTATGAAAATTGCCATTATATTGATGCTACTTTTTGCTGCATCTATTGGAATTGCTACCTTTATTGAAAATGATTATGGAACCCAAACAGCAAGGGCTTTAATTTATAATGCAAGATGGTTTGAGGTTTTACTTTTTTATTTTAGTGTAACTATTGTTTATAATATCTTTGTTTATAAAATGTATCGCAAAGAAAAATGGGGACAATTTATTTTGCATTTATCGTTTTTATTGATTGCAATTGGGGCTTTTGTAACGCGCTATGCTGGATATGAAGGAATAATGCATATTCGAGAAAATCAAAGCTCAAATGTCATTATGAGTGATTTTACAAAACTAAGTATAGAAGTTTTTGATAACAATAAAAGCTATCTTTTTGATAGAAAAGTGCTTTTAAGTTCTCTTGGCTTTAATCATATCAATGATACAATTAGTGTTGATGGCAAAAAAATTAATATCAAATTGCTTCAATATCTTCCAGCGGCAAAAAAAAGTTTAGTTGATAGCAAAGATGGCAAAGAGTATCTTAAATTAGTAGTTGCTTCAAAAACAACTCCTCGCCAAGATATCTTTTTGGGTAGAGGTGAAAAAAAGCAATTTCAAAATACTACATTAAAATTTGATGGAAATGAAAGTATCAAAGAAAATGAAGTGTTAATTTTTAATAAAGATGGCAACATTTATATAAAATCTTCAAATCCAATCGTTGTTAGAGAGATGCTATCTATGAAAACAAGAAATTTTAGTGCGAATGAAGAAGTTGCATTAAAAGGAAAAAGATTATATCAAACAAATGGAATTTCACTTGTTTTAAAAGATTATAAAAAGAGTGCTAAAATAGTTTTTCAAAATCAATCATTAAAACCAAATGATGTCTATCCTCAAATGCTTACTTTAAAAATAAGCAGTGGCAATGAGAGTAAAATTGTGCATCTTTTTGGTAAAAAAGGTAGTGTTGGACAAAAGCAATTTATTACATTAAATGGCATGAAACTTGCTTTACGTTATGGCTCAATTCCTATTACTTTACCTTTTGCACTCAAGCTTAATGATTTTATAATCGATAGATATCCTGGTTCTATGGCTCCCTCTTCATATTCAAGTAAAGTTGTTGTGATTGATAAAGAGAAAAAATTTCCATATCATATCTATATGAATCACGTTTTAGATTATAAAGGGTTTCGATTTTTCCAAAGCTCTTATGATATGGATGAGAGGGGTACAATTTTAAGTGTAAATCATGATCCAGGAACTTTAATTACCTATATTGGTTATATTTTACTTGCAATTGGCTTTTTGTGGAGTTATTTTTCAAAAACTGGAAGAGTTACTTATTTGTTAAAGCGCTTAGAAAAACTTCAATCAAAATCGCAAGTAGCAGCACTTTTTCTACTATCTCTTTTATTACCACTTCATGCAGCTTCTATTGATACATCATTGCTTACTCAAGATGAAATAAAAAAAATACAAGCTATTTCAAAAGAGCATAGTGAGCGTTTTGCAAGATTGATTGTGCAAGATAATGGTGGTAGAATGGAACCGCTTGATACGCTTAATATGAATATTTTGCGAAAAATATCTTATAAAAAGGAGATTTTAGGGCTCAATTACAATCAAGTATTGCTTGGAATTTTGGTCGAGCCTGAAATTTATAATAAACTTCGATTTGTTCGAGTTGGACATCCACTAATCAATAAAAAAATAGGCTTGCCAAAAGATGCAAAATATGCTTCTTTTAAAGATTTTTTTGATGCAAAAGGGCGTTATAAAATTCAAGAAGATTTAGATAAGGCAAGAAAAAAACGCCCATCCATAAGAACTACTTATGATAAAGAGCTGATTAAAGTTGATGAGAGACTCAATGTCCTTTATATGAGTGAGCAAGGCTATTTACTCAAAATCTTTCCAAAACCAAATGATCCAAATAAAACATGGTATAATCCAATAGATGCAATAAAAGCATTTCCTCCAAAAGAGTCGCAAGTTGTGCAATATTTGGTGAGCAGTTATATTAAAGATGTCTTAGAAGCAATAAAAACAAACAATTGGAAAAAGCCAAATGATGTTATAGATATTATTAAAAATTTTCAAAAATTTTATGGCTCAGAGCTTATCCCTTCAAAAGAAAAGATTGAAGCTGAAATTTTTTATAATCGATCAGGAATCTTTGAAAAACTAATTTTTGCTTATATTGGAATTGGATTAATCTTACTTTTTAGTGCTTTTGCTTCAATAATTAATCCTAACTTAAAACTTACTCTTCTTAAAAAAACAGCGCTTTTCCTTTTGATTCTTGCCTTTTTAATACATACTGCAGGGCTTCTTTTGCGCTGGTATATTGCAGGGCATGCCCCTTGGTCAAATGCATATGAATCAATTTTGCTTATTGCTTGGACTACTGCTTTGGCTGGCTTTGCCTTTGCTAAAAAATCGCCAATTGCCTTTGCAGCTACTTCAATTTTGGCTGGAATTTTTCTTTTTGTTGCCTTTATAAGTTCTTTAAATCCTCAAATTACCAATTTAGTGCCCGTTTTAAAATCCTATTGGCTTATGATTCATGTAGCAGTCATTACTTCAAGCTATGGCTTTTTAGGACTTGGAGCACTACTTGGAATATTTAATTTGATTTTAATGATTATCAATCGCAATCAAAATAAGCCTCAACTTCTTCAAGCGATAAAAGAGTTAACAATTATTAATGAAATTACCCTTTTAATTGGACTTGGATTTTTAACAGTTGGAAACTTTTTAGGTGGCGTTTGGGCGAATGAGAGTTGGGGAAGATATTGGAGCTGGGACCCAAAAGAGACATGGGCAGCTGTAACAATTTTGGTTTATGCAGCCGTTGTTCATATGCGTTTTGTTCCAAAAATTTATTCAATATATACGTTTAATGTTGCAAGTGTGCTTGCCTATTTTAGTGTTATAATGACCTATTTTGGAGTCAATTACTATTTAAGTGGAATGCACTCATACGCTGCGGGAGATCCGGTGCCAATTCCAGCTTGGGTTTATCCAGCCATTACTTCTTTATTTATTTTAATTGCTATTGCTTATAAATATCGCATTAAGGCTAAAATTTAGTTGGAAGATATAAAAACTTTGCTTGAAAAAGAGCTTGCTAAAAGAAATACTTTTTTTGAGCTCTCTTTCAATCGCCCTGATCCTTTGCTTATTGCAAGAGAGTATAAAGATGAATATATAGCTTTGCTTTGTGCTCTTTTTGCTTATGGCAATGCAAAAGCAATTGTAAAATTTTTACAAAAAATAGATTTTTCTTTGCTTGATGCAAGTGAAGAAAAAATTACAAAAGAAGCTAAAAAATATTATTATCGCTTTCAAAAGAGCCAAGATGTAGTTGAGATTTTTTTGATTTTGAAGCGTTTAAAAGAGATTGTTAGTATTGAAAATATTGTTTTTCGCGGCTATAAAAAAGAGCAAAATTTGCTTGATGGATTGTGGGAACTTTTAAAAACGATAAATTCTTTAAAGAGAAAAAATTCTTATGGAGTTGATTTTTTCTTTTTAAATATACCAAAAGAGCTCAAAAAAGCAGGAACTTATAAGCGCTATTTTATGTATTTTCGTTGGATGGTTCGCAAAGATAATTTAGATTTAGGATTATGGAAAAAGATTGATAAAAAAGACTTAATTATGCCGCTTGATACCCATAGTTTTAATGTCTCAAGAAGACTTGGGCTTTTGCAAAGAAAAAGTTGTGATTTAAAAGCGGCAATTGAACTTACAAATACTTTAAAAAAGTTTGATGCACATGATCCAATTAAGTATGATTTTGCCTTATATCGGCTTGGACAAGAAAAAATTGTGTAAGATATTAACTTGATGTATCTTTTTCATAGAGCTGCCTTATTTTTATAGGGATTTTAAAAGATTTTAAGATATAATCTCAGTAATTTTTTAAAGGAGCAATGAATGGGTGAAACGGTCTATACCTTTTTGAGCACCTTCTTAGGAGAAGGTGAAGCAAATATGATTGGGCACGTTATTTTAACGGCTCTTATTGTTATCTTTTTAGCAAGAATGGCAACAAAAAATCTCTCAGTTGTGCCAAAGGGAATGCAAAATGTAATGGAGCTTTATTTACAAGGCACATTAAGTATGGGAAAAGATGTAGTTGGTGAAAAGTATGCAAGAAAATATCTTCCACTTGTAGCAACACTTGGGCTATTTATTTTTGTTGCAAATATGATTGGTATTATTCCTGGTTTTGAATCTCCTACAGCAAATATTAATATTACTTTACCGTTAGCGTTAATTGTATTTTTTTATTATCATTATGAAGGTATTAAGAAAAATGGTTTTGTGCACTATTTTGCACACTTTATGGGACCAGTAAAATGGCTTGCGCCTTTAATGTTCCCAATTGAGATTATTTCACATTTATCAAGAATTATCTCTTTATCTTTCCGTCTTTTTGGTAACATTAAAGGTGATGATTTGTTCTTATGGGTATTATTAATGTTAGTGCCTTGGTTTATTGTGCCTGTAGTTCCTTTGGCACTTTTAACTTTTATGGCATTTTTACAAACATTTATTTTTATGATTTTAACCTTTGTTTATCTTGCTGGTGCAATTCATATTGATGAGCATGAGCACAAAGAAGAAATTCCTGAAGAGATGGCTGAACACGCTTTAGTATAATGAGACTCTCAAATAAAATAATAGCAATTTGTTTAAATATTCTGCTTGGAGCAGCTTGGGCTGCTACCATTTATCTTTTTATTCATGGTTTTTTTGTAGAGGGAAACTTTTTTGTAAAGCTACTTAATGCAATAACACAAACAATATATGGTGTTTTTGCTATATTAACAGTTGAACTTATGTTTCGTGCCTTTGAAAACTCTTATCATCTTAAAAAACTTGAGCAAGATTTGCAAGAATTAAAAGAAAAGTTAGAAAAAAAGTGATTGCTTATGCAATAACGAGCCCAACTTGTTTTAACCCTTATATGTCAATTGATTTTATTCAAAATCTAAAAGCCAATTTTCTTTTATATCGTGATAAAGAAAATCCAAATTATACCAAAGATGCAAAAGCATTTATGAAATTAGTAAAGGCAAGAGGCGATATAAAAGCTTTTTTGCATCAAGATTATCTTTTGGCTAAGCAGCTTCAAGCATTTGGCGTACATTTAACTTCTAAGCAATTTAGTGATATTAAAAAAGCAAAAGCGCTTGATCTTTTTACAATTATAAGCACACATAGTTTCGAAGAGATAAAAAAAGCCAAAGAGCTTGGGGCTGATGCAATAACCTTTAGCCCCATTTTTGCAACACCAAATAAAGGTGAGCCAAAAGGTATAGAAGCTCTTTATAAAGCTACAACTTTTGGTATCAAAGTAATTGCATTAGGTGGAATTATTAGCCAAGAGCAAATAGAACTAATTAAAAAAACTAACTGCTTTGGTTTTGCTTCTATTCGATATTTTTGTAATTAGCTCATTTTAATTGCTAAATGGGTATAATCTTAAGAAATTTTTAACAGAGGAAATTTGGAATGTTTGAAGTAGTAATTGGCTTAGAAGTTCATGTGCAATTAAATACCAAAAGTAAGCTTTTTTGTTCGTGCTCCACTGAGTTTGCAGCCAAGCCAAATAGTAATACTTGTCCTGTATGCTTGGCATTGCCAGGAGCTTTGCCAGTTGTCAATGAAGAAGCAGTTATTAAAGCTATGCGTTTTGGTTATGCCATAGATGCAAAAGTGAATGAAGTTTCACGATTTGATAGAAAAAGCTATTTTTATCCAGATAGCCCAATGTCATATCAAATTACACAATTTTATAAACCAATTTTAGAAAATGGAAAAATAGAAATTACTTCAAAAGATGGTGGTACAAAATTTGTAACAATTAAAGAAGCACACTTAGAAGCCGATGCTGGAAAAAGCATTCACGAAGGAGCAATATCTAAAGTAGATTTAAATCGTGCAGGAACTCCACTTTTAGAAATTGTCTCAGGTCCAGATATGAGAAGTAGCGATGAAGCAGTTGAGTATTTAAAAAAGCTTCATTCACTTGTTAGATATCTTGATATTAGTGATGCTAATATGCAAGAAGGCTCATTTCGATGTGATGTAAACGTTTCAATCCGTCCAAAGGGGCAAAAAGAGTTTGGAACAAGAGTTGAAATTAAAAATATCAATTCATTTCGTTTTGTAAAACAAGCGATAGAGTATGAAGTTGAGCGCCAAATTGAAGCTTATGAAGATGGAGTTTATGAAGAAGAGGTATGGCAAGAAACAAGGCTGTTTGATTCGAATAAAGGTATAACAAAATCAATGCGCGGCAAAGAAGATAGTGCAGATTATCGTTACTTTCCAGATCCAGATTTGCGCCCATTAATTGTAACACAAGCAATGATTGAAAAAGCAAAAGAGATTCCAGAGCTTCCAGATGAAAAATGTAAGCGCTATATGAGTGAATTGAAACTCAAAGAGTATGATGCAAAAGTTATCACTGCTCAAAAAGAGTTGGCTCACTTTTTTGAAGTCATGTTAGAAGAAAAAATAGACGCAAAAAATGCTGCAGCTTGGCTTATTAATGAATTACTTGGACGATTAAATAAGCTTGGCTTAGATATTAGCCAAAGTGTCGTTGATGCAAAAACTCTTGCAAAGCTTATTAGTAAAATTGAAGATGGCACAATCTCTGGGAAGGGTGCAAAAGATGTATTAGATTATATGATTGAGCATGAAGAATTTGATATTGATGCAATCATTGAAAAACTGGGCTTAAAGCAACTTAGTGATGATAGTGCAATTTTAGCTTTGATTGATGAAGTATTGGCAAAGAATAAAGATAAAGTAAATGAATATAAAGAAGGAAAAGAAAAACTCTTTGGCTTTTTTGTAGGACAAGTGATGAAAGCAAGCAAAGGGAGTGCAAATCCTAAAAAAGTAAATGAGCTTCTTAAACAAAGGCTCTCATCCTAATGCCAAAAAGTTACAATATCATTGCTCTTTTTTTACTCTTTTTGGCAAAAAATAAACGATATACTACTTTTAAAGCTCAAATTAGAGAAATCTTTACCAATCCTAAAAATATTTATAAAAATTATATTGATTGGACAATAATTTTTTTTATTGTAAGTTCCATTGCTATTATGATGTATGAGGTAAAATATCCAGTTTCACCCTGGCTTGATTTTTATGCAATCTATTTTACTTCTATTGTGTTTGCTATTGAATATCTCATTAAATTTTGGATCTATAATGACATTCATAAAGAGATTTTAAAAGAGGAACAAAGAGCTACTTTTTTAAAAATTAAACCACGATATACACCAGTTTTAATAAGAGCTTTTTTTAAAAAAATTTCATATATCTTTACCCCATTTGCTATAATTGATCTTTTGGCGATTTTGCCAATGTATAGAGAGCTTAGATTTTTAAAAATTTTTATTCTCTTTCGTTTTTTAAAAATATTTCAGCACTCAAGAAACATTCATCACTTTTTAGAAGTTTTAAGTGAACGAAAATTTGAACTTATTACGCTCTTATTTATTTTAATTTTTGTTGTATTTGTAGGTGGCATTGCTATTTACGTTTTAGAAGATCATTTAAATAGTAAAATTAACGATTTATTTGATGCTTTGTATTGGTCATTTATTACAATAACAACTGTTGGATTTGGTGATATTGTGCCAGTTACTACTGCTGGAAGGGTAGTTTCTTTTATCATTATTTTAATTGGTATTACAATGCTTTCTTTCGCAACTTCAGTTATTGTTTCTGCCTTTTCTGAAAAATTGAATGAATTAAAAGAAGAACGCCTTGCAGAAGAGATTGTTACAAAAGAGAAATTTTTAATACTTTGTGGATATTCTCATATTACTAAGGTTTTTTTACGTCTTGTGCAAGAAAAAGAAAAATATGATTACATTATTTTAGATAAAGACGAAGCCAAAGTGCAAGAAGCGCTTAATGACGGACACAACGCAATTTGTGACGACGCAAGCAGATATGAAGTATTAAAGCGTTTTTACTCTCCAAATGCTGATATTACCATTTTAGCTCTTACAAGTAGTGATGTGGAAAATATTTATATTACACTTAATGCAAAAGCAGTTTCTAAAGATATTAAAGTTATTGCTAGAGCAAACAGCAAAAAAGTTTTTAACCGTTATAAAAAAGTAGGGGCTGATAGAGTAGTTTTGCCAAATGATATTGCCTCAGCTATGCTTGTAGCATCAATTGCTTACCCAACAACATATAAAGCAATCAATGCAATTTTAAACTTTAAAGAGGTTGCAACTATTGATGAAGTTTATATTGATAATCAAAGTGAATTTGTTGGAAAAACAATTCAATCGATTCCATTTGAAAAGTTAAAAATTACAGTAGTTGGAGTGCAAAATGGTATTGATGGTGTATTTAAATTTAATCCAAAAAAAGAGTATCTTTTAAAAGAGGGTGATGTTTTAGTCGTTCTTGGGCACAAAATTAGTATAGAATATTTAAAAGAGCATTTTAACCTTATTGGGAGTTATAGCTAATGTTTAGCAAAAGAGTATATGTTTTTGGATATGGTAAGTTTGGTCAAGCTCTTAGTACTATGCTAAATGAATATCGCATTAATTTTTTTATAGGAAGTAATTGTCAAAAAGAGCAAAGTATTTTAAAGGAGTTTAGAGAAAACTCTTTTTGTTTTGATTTGGAAGATGAAAAAAGCTTAGAAAATTTAGAAGTGGATGAGAATACGATTTTTGTTTGCGCGATGGATAATAACCACGAAAATCTCTTTTTAGCTCTTACTTTAAGAGAGCTTTTCCCTAAAAATTACATTTTGGCTATTTCAGATTCGATATATTTAACTAACAAACTTAAAATGGCAGGCGTTAATAGAGTAATAGATATTTATTCAATTAGTGGTAATATAATGCTTAATATCCTAAAAAATCCAATAGCAACACGTTTTTTGCAAGGATTTATCAATAAAGAGCACGATATAATTTTTAAAGAGGTAAAAATTTTAAAAGATTCTCCATTGGTTGGAAAAAAAATTAATGAAATAGATTTTGATGAATATGACATTATTTTTATTGGTATGATTGATGAGGCTAATGGTAATCAATTTATTTTTCGAACGACGGGAGCAAATTTTGAGGTTAATAGTGGTGACGTTTTAGTTTTTTTAGGAAGAGAGCAAAATCTTTTTAAATTTCAACTTGAATGTGCCGGAGGGAAAAATTGAAAATTGCCGTAATTGGTGCTGGTAAATGGGGACAAGCCCTGTTTCATGCTTATAGTCAAAAAAACGAAGTGGTCATTAGTTCAAGAAGAAAAAGAAAGTTAAAAAATTTTATTGCTTTAGAAGAGGCGCTTAAGAGTGAATATTTAATTATAGCAATAGCTACGCAACATGTAAGAGAATTTTTACAAGAGCATTTTACTTTTAGTAATCAAAAAATTTTGGTAGCTTCAAAAGGGATAGAGCTTAAAAGCGGCAAGTTTTTAAATGAAGTATATGAAGAGTTTGTTTCTAAAGAGAATTTGGCTTATCTTTCTGGTCCATCATTTGCTGCTGAAGTTATTAAATCACTTCCAACTGCTTTAGTAGTAAGTTCGCAAAATAATGATTTGGCTCAACAATTTGTTGATGCTATGCCTTCATTTATTAGAGGTTATGTAGATAGTGATGTTATTGGAGCAGAAGTTGCAGGAGCTTATAAAAATGTAATAGCAATAGCAGCAGGAGTTTGTGATGGCTTGGAGCTTGGTAATAATGCAAGAGCGGCTTTAATTTCAAGAGGACTTGTTGAAATGACGCGCTTTGGGCTTTTTTTTGGGGCAAAAAAAGATACATTTTTATCACTGGGAGGAGCTGGAGATTTATTTTTAACAGCAAGCAGTCCACTTTCTAGAAACTATCGTGTTGGATTTGCTCTGGCAAAGGGAAAAGGTGTGCAAGAGATTTTAGATGAACTTGGTGAAGTTGCAGAAGGCGTTCCTACAACAAAAGCATTAATGAAAATTGCAAAAGAAAATGACATCTATTTGCCAATTGCAAAAGAGGTAGAAGCACTGCTTAATGGCAAAGAGCCAAAGCAAAGCTTAATGGATTTATTAGAGCGATAAATTATATTTTGAATCGAATTGCTTGATAGATATAATAAATTTGGCATCCTAAACAATAATTAAAAACTGCTTCAAGTAAAGCACAAATTAAAAGAACAATTGTGGTAGTAAATGCAACTTTACTCAAACCAAAAAAAGAAGCAATAAAAATGACAAAAGAAAAAATGAGACCAAAAAATGCAGCAAATCTCTTTGGTGCGGCATCTGTTTTTTGCTCTTTGATTTTAAATATTTTTTGAATAAGTTTAGCAAATGTAAAAAGATAGCTATACTTTGCGCTACCAAAAACTCTAATACTAAAATCAAGAAATAGAAGCATCGCAATAATAGTTAAATGAAAATAAAGATATAAACTTGCTAAAAGTGCTACCAAAAATGTATTAATTCGAACAAGATTTGTATCAATTTGTATTGAAGAGATTGGACAAATCTTTTTCATAAGTTATCCTTATTATTTTTTAAAAGTAATTATAATCTTTTAATATTAAAATGAACTTATGAATATGTTTTATTTCTTTGAACTAAGTTTTAATTTTGATGTTTTGACAACTCTTAGCAAGCTTTTTGCAAAGTTACGCTACAATAGCACAAAATTTTTCTAAATAGGTTTGGCTATGGCAAAGTTTTTGTTAGAAATAGGAGTAGAAGAGCTTCCGGCAATTCCCCTTCTTAAAATTTTGGACAAAATTGAAAAAAATTGGGGTAAGTTGCAATCAAAATATAAAATAAAAGCTTCATATCGATTTGATTATACACCAAGACGACTTGTTATAAGAAGTAGTGATTTTCCTACAAAGCAAGAAGATGAAATAGTTGAACTTTATGGCCCGCCGCTTCAAATTGCTTACAAAGATGGTAAGCCAACAGGGGCGGCTCTTGGCTTTGCAAAAAAATGTGGAGTCAATTTAGATGAACTGCAAAAAGTTCAAAAGGGCAATAATGAAGTGCTCTATTATAAAAAAGAGCAAAAAGGGCAAGCAGTAGAAGCAATTTTACAAGATTTGGTGCATGAGTGGCTACACTCTATGGATTTTGGCAAAATGATGCGCTGGGGAAATTTAAGCGAAGAATTTATTCGTCCAATTCGCTGGATTGTAGCAAAACTTGATAATAAAGTAGTTAATTTAGAGCTTTTTGGTGTAAAAGCAAATGAAATAAGTTCTTTTCATCGCTTTGGCAAAGAGCAAAGCGGAGTGGTTGATTTTGATAATTACGAAAAGAAACTAAAAGAAAATAGTGTTATATTAGATGCAAGTGAGCGCAAAGCTATTATTTTAGAGCAAATTACAAAACTTGAAAAAGACTATAGCATAGAAGTAGAAAAAGATAAAGCGCTTTTAGATGAAGTTGTAGCAATTACTGAATATCCTACAGCATTGCTTGGTTCATTTGATGAAAAATTTTTAGAGCTTCCACAAGAGGTTATTGTAACTTCTATGAAAGAGCATCAACGATATTTTCCAGTTTTTAAAGATGGTAAATTAACCAATAAATTTGTTGTCGTTAGTAATGCTATAACAAATGATTTTAGTAAAATAATTGCTGGAAATGAGCGTGTTCTTCGCCCGCGCCTTGAAGATGCACTCTTTTTCTATCGTAATGACTTAAAACGAGGGCTCAAAACTGATGGATTAGAGCTTGTGCAATTTATTGATGGGCTTGGCAGTTTAAAAGATAAGATTGAGCGAGAAAAGAAAATTGTAAATATTTTATATGAATATTATAAAGAGCGTCTAAATAAAGAGTATCCAAATAAAGATGTAAAAGCACTTTTAATTCGTGCAATAGAGCTTGCAAAAGCTGATTTAATGAGTGAAATGGTTTATGAATTTACAGAGCTTCAAGGTTTAATGGGGTATTACTATGCAAAAGCACTTGGTGAAGATGATTTAGTTGCTCTTGCAATAAAAGAACAATACATGCCAACAGGAGATAATTCGCCACTTCCAAGTACACTTTTTAGTGCAATTGTTGCTATGAGTATTAAACTTGATACACTTTTTGGACTATTTAGTGTTGGTAAGATTCCAACAGGTTCAAAAGATCCATTTGCCCTACGTCGTGCAGTAAATGGAATAATAAAAATTATTTTAGCATATGATTTGCCTTTTGACTTAAATACAATTTTTATTAAACTAAAGCCAATTTATCAAGAGTTTGATACAAATAAATTAAAAGATTTTATCTTTGATAGAATCTATAAATTTTCAAAAGTTAATCCATCAGTCGTTACTGCCGTGCTTGCATCTGGTGAAATGGATATAAATCAAATCTTTAAAAAGATTGAAGCACTCAATGAAGTTGTGCAAAGTAAAGAAGCAAAAGATATATTTGCTACATTTAAGCGTGTTGCGAATATCTCAAAAGATTTGGATTTAAATAAAGATTTATATGTAGATGAGAAACTTTTTGAAAAAGAAGAAGAAAAAGCGCTTTTTGATGCATTTAAAGATGTTGTAAGTAAAAACTATAAAAATTATTTAGAAAAACTGCAAGCACTTTTTGGCTTAAAACCATTACTTGATAACTATTTTGATAATGTGCTTGTAAATGTAGAAGATGAAAAATTAAGAATGAATCGTCAACATACTATTGGACAAATTTATAAAGCCTTTAGAGATATTGCTGATATTAAAGAGGTTAGTATTTAGTTGCAAGTAGAATTAGCAATTGTTGGGGCTGGAATTGCTGGATGCAGTTTAGCTTATTTTTGTAAAGATAAAGATATAATTTTGCTTGATAAAGCATCACTTCCAGCGAGTGGTGGGAGTGGGGCAGCTGGAGCTTTTATATCTCCAAAACTTGGCAAAAAAAGCGCTTTGCTTGAATTGACTAATGAGGCTTTTAACTTTGCTACCAAATTTTATAGTTCCAATTTTCCTAACTATTTTGATAAAAGTGGCATTATTAGACTTCCAAAAGATATTTACGATGCTAAAAATTTTACTCTTTATCAAGAAATAAGTGGAGGCAGGCTTCTTGATAAAAATGCTTTAAAAGAGTTTGGGATTAATGATGAAGTAGGGCTTTTTTTTGAAGATGGAGGCGTTTGTGATGCTCAAGGACTTTGCAAGGCTTTAATCAAAGATATAGCATATAAGCAATTTGAAGTAGAAAAAATAGTAAAAGAGAATGAGTTTTGGCTTTTAATTAGTAAAAACGAAACAATAAAAGCCAAAAAAATTGTTTTAGCAACAGGGTATGAAGGTTTTAAAGGGTTAGAATATATGGGGCTTCATGGTATTTGGGGAAGTAGGGGAGATTTCTTTTGTGAAAATGATATTACTATTTGCACACACAAAAGTGTTTCTGTCTCAATTAAAAAAGATGGCGTTATTAAAATTGGCGCAACACATCTTAGAGCTAAAAATGCAAAAGAAGCGTGCACACTTTGCGATGGAAAGCCACTTGAAGCTTTACTTCAAAAAGCAAAAGAGTTTATTTTTTTAGATAATTTGGTTTTAAAAGAGACCTTTTGTGGAATGCGAAGTGGAAGTCGAGATTATTTTCCAGTTGTTGGTAAAGTAATAGATACAAAATTTATGTTAGAGCAATACCCTCAAATAAAAAAAGGGTATAAAAAAGCACCACTAAAGTTTAAGGAAAATCTTTATGTTTTTAATGGGCTTGGTGGAAGAGGCTTTGTTTTTGCTCCACTTTTGGCTCAATGGCTTAAAGAGCTTATATTTGAAAGCAAAGCAATTGATGAGCGCGTAAATCCTAATCGACTCTTTTTAAAATGGGCAAGAAAATTATGATACAATAGCAAGAAAAAAAGCGATGAAAAGAAGATATATAGCCTTTTTACTCATTTTTATACCAACACTTATTTTTGTGATAGGGCACTATTTTTGGGGATGGGAATATGATTTTTTATTTGCCTATGCTATTGTCCTTGTACTTGCTTTTAAAGGAGCTTTGCTTTCATTTTATAGTGCTTCAAAATTAAAACTTATTGCTTTTATTAAAGGTTTAACACTTTTACAAATTATTGTTTTACTTATTAAACGATGGTTTTTAGATAATGTTTTTGCAAAGTGGCTCAGAAAAAATATTATAGAACACATTATTGAGCCAATCAAAAATTTTATTCACTATTACAAAAGCATATCACTACTTAAAAAGATTAAAAGTATCTTTTTGCCTTTAATTTTAGGAATTGGCGGGGCATATCTTGTCTATTATACGGGTTATTTGGATAAAATTTTGCTCTTTACTGAGCTAAAAGTAATAATTATTGGTTTTAGTAAAACACTTTTAGCAATTATTCTTAAAGTGGCGAATTTTGTCTTTAATTCATGGTTAACACCAATTTTAGAAGTTTTTGCTCTGAGCTTTTTATTTAAAAAGTTAGAAGAGTATCTTGGAAAAAAGCATCCAATTGTTAGATTTTTTAACTATCTTGGTTATAAAATTAATCGATTTTTTGCCTATTTTATCTATTTAAATAGAAAATATTTAGATCCCCTCTTTAATAAAAAAGTTGAGAAAACTTCAAAAACATTAAGTCAAAAGCTTAACGATTATATCAATCAAAAAAAGATTGATTATGAATATGAACAATTTGAAGATTTAGAGCGAAAAATTATTAATGGTCATATTGATGCTTATTTTTTTACACCTGGTTTAGAAAAAATAAAAGATAAAAAAAAGCTTTATTCTCTTATTAATAAATACACAAAAGATAATTTAAACATTGTTGCTTTTGTTTCTCGTAATGAATATGGCAAGCTTTTAGACGAGAGTGTTGAAGATAGTTATTATCATGATATTTTTATTTTAGAAGGACTTGCAACTTCGCATAAAAGCGGAGTACAAAAAGTTGATAAAGAAAAACCAGACTATACTGACTTTTGGGTTTTAAATACAAGTAATTTTCCAGTAACTTTGCTTGGCACAAAAAAATTTGAGCAAAAAGAGATTCCTCCAAATAGCGTTGTTTTTGTAAAAACTAAAGAGCCAATTGATTATAGTAAAGATAAAATTTGCTTTGCATTTAAAGATACAAAAGAGTGTGCTGTTGTATTAGAAGAGTGATATTGTGGTATAATTTAAAAAAGGGAAAAAAGTGTATTTACGCAATCAATTAAAAAAGGTTCAAGCTCATTATAAAGCATTAAAAGAGTTTTATACAGAGATAGAAAAATTAGAATTTGATTATACTTTATCTTCGTATGAAAATTTAAATGTTTCTCAAAAAGCTCTTTTAGAAGCTTATTTAAAGCGATTTGCTTCTTTACAAGATTATTTGGGAGCAAAAGTATTTAAAACACTTTTAGATAAAGCTGGTATTAGTTATGTTAAAATGAGTGAAGTATTAGCATTAATTGAGAAAGAAGGAATTATTAACTTAGATAGATGGATAGAATTTAGAAACTTAAGAAATCAATTAGAACATGAATATCCTGATGAAATAGAAGATGCCCTAAAAGATTTGCGACATTGTGTTGAGAGTTTTTATGAGTTAGAAGATGTTGTAAAAAAAGTATTTCTTTTTGCAAGGCAATTTGATGAGACTATCAAACTACCTTAAAAGTGTTTTTTTAGAAGCAATCAAAAAAAGTTTTGGAGAGTGTGAGGTTGTTTTGTATGGTAGTAGAGTAGATGATAATAAAAAGGGAGGAGATTTTGATATTGCAATAAAGGGTGACTTTAGTAAAGAAGAGTTTAAAAAAGGAAAAATTCGCTTTTTAAAAGAGCTACTTATGCAAGATTTAGATTTACCAATTGATTTAGTTGCTTATAATTTAGCACCAAAAGCATTGCAAGAAGAAATTGATAAAAAAGGAATAAAGCTTAATTAATTTTAACCTTTTACATAGGGTTTGATTTTGTTATAAATTGGAATAAAATAAAAATAGGCAATACTTTTTTTATAAGAATATTCCAAATCAACACGCTCCCACAATGCAGGATTATAACTATTTGAAAAAGTATCTTTAATCCCTAAAAGTGCTTTAACAGCGCTTTTTTTAATGATATACTCTTCATGCTCTTTTTTTGCTCTTACTCCAAAAGGGTAAGAGAAAGATTCAATTTTTGTATTAAATATTTTGCTTAAATTCTTAATTGAATTAATAATTTCTTTGTCTATTTCTTCTTTTGAGAGTTTGTTGCAATAGGGATGTGTTTTGGTGTGTGAACCTATCTCTTGACCATTTTCTAACATTTCAAAGACTTGCTCTTTAGTTACATAAGGTTTGTTTTTTTCTAAATATCCTTCAAGCGAACCAATATTGGCTTCTTGCCATAAAATATTTGCAAGTTCATCTTTTTGTGCCATGTTCCAACTATCGCTAATTTTAACTAATGATGAAGAAGCATCAAATTTTGTTTTTAAAATTTCTTCTAAAATATGGACCAACTCTTGCTTCTTTTTTGGAGTAATACTATTTTCTATAACAATTAGTTTATTGCGCCACATTAAATCTTTATTATCAATCATA
>JALVTH010000049.1 GCA_027036015.1 Campylobacteraceae bacterium | reverse complement strand
CTCTATACAAAGGCATAATTTATTTTAAGGTTTTTGGCATTTTTGCTATAGTCTTTACATTAATTGTTAGAAAAAAATACCTAAAAAGTCCAGATTCTATAGCTTAAAGTTTTATTTGCTATCTTTAAGTATTACAAAAGAAGATATGATATTTATGAAGCAAAAGAGCAAAAAGCTCTTTTAAAAGTTATTTTTTTCCAAAATCTTGGGTCCAGTAGATATCAATTTTAGAAGAGCTCTCTTTTTTACTCTCAGCCATACCAAAATAGTTAAAGTTTGGATTCATCATATTTGAACAATGTCCATGAGGACTATGAAGTAGGTCTATAAAAGCTTTTTGCCACTCATTTCCATTATATGTAACACCATTACCACTTTTTCCAATCCAAGCAATATTTTCTCCATAGCCATTTCCATTAAAGCCATGATTTTTCATTCTATCAACTGGGCTTGAGCCATCACTACCTGTATGAGAGAAATAACCTCTATTAGCCATATCATCACTATGCTCTTTGGCAGCAGCTTCTAAGCTTGTATCCCAATTTAATTTAGGTGAAGGTCCAATAATTGCTTGAGAGTCATTACACTCAATTGGTAAAGAGCGAAGATAATTTATTACAGCTAAATATTTTTTTTCAATTGTATTAGCATTATTATAGTTTTTAATTTTTCCATTATGGATGGCATTTTGTAAATCTTCTAAAGTAAACTCTGTAGCTTTTATTTTATGTTTTTGTTCATAAAAGATTTGAGCTTTCTTTTTATCGTAAAAAAGTTTTATTATTTTTTCTTCATCATCAATTGTAATTGCTCCAACTAAAGCAGTATCAGATGCACTTAAAAGTTCTAAAGAGTAAGTGTGATTATTTGCTTCAAAAAGAAGTTTATTATCTTCATCAAAACTAATAGAGAGAGTTCCAATTGTGGTATTGTTTTCTAAATTAGTTAAGGTTAGAGTAGATAAATCTTGATTAAAACTCATTTTTATGTAATAGCTTGTGTTTGTTTCATCAACAACAGCATAAAATGTTTTGCTTGCTAATTTCTTTTTGATTGTGTTTTTAAAATGATTAATTACATCATTGAAATCTTTTAAAAAGCCTTTGAAATCTTCAAGAGTGGTATTGAGATCATCAATTAACGCTTTAATACTTTCTTGGGAAATTGTGTTAATGTGAGAGTTTTGAATAATTTTTATTTCATCTTTAGTTATTTGAATACCATTGCTGTTATTTCCATCAATATCAAGCGAGAGTAAGAGTTGTTCAACACTTGTGTTATTTTCTA
Source organism: Campylobacteraceae bacterium (assembly GCA_027036015.1). Classification (GTDB taxonomy): domain Bacteria; phylum Campylobacterota; class Campylobacteria; order Campylobacterales; family Sulfurovaceae; genus JAADEQ01. Next base: position 25,018 of record JALVTH010000049.1, on the reverse strand, counting down.
AAATCGTAGCCCCATCTTCTAAAAATTTAGCATCTACTCTTCTTAAAATAATATCACCTAAAGAAAATGTACAATCTTTTCCAACTTCAAAACTAAACTCACCATTATCTTTTGTAAAACCATCTACTGCTCCACATTTATATTCAACACCACTTATTGGAGCATCAACGTAATATCCCTTTTTTATCTTGGGTGTATTTGAGGGAGTTTGAGTAATAGTAGAATAACTTCCACCTCCACCCCCACATCCAATTAGTACAAAAAGAAAAAAGGTAAATAAAAAAATTTTTGTCTGTTTCATCCTTACTCCTTTAGTAATCTTTTATCAATTCTATCATAAAACTTTCATCTTTAAAAGGAGCGAAATAAAATACTTTGCCAAAAAGAAATAAAAAAAATTTTTTGTGTATTTTAGTATCAAATTATCGTGCAATTAATCCAAAGCAAAAATTTGGGCGAATCGTTTGTATCTCATCTTTTGATTTTTGAATGATTTGTACAATTAGCATACTAATGCTTTTGCCGCTCTCATTTTTAAAAATATAATAATTTGGTAATTTAAGTATTTTTTTTAAACGAAGAGAGAATTTTTTGGCAAATTCATTTGGATTGACGCCTTTTTTAAGTTTAATAATAAGTTCATTTGTTTGAGAAGTATTTATCATTCGAGCTTGCATACCATTTGGTGGTATTGGAAGAGCGATTTTTCTTTGAACTCCATTATCTAAAATGGTAATAACCTTTGCATCTAATAAACTTATAAAAACGAGAAAATAAGCTATTTTTTTCATTTTTTACTCCTTGTGTCCATAAATTTTTAACTTTATGCTATTGAGCACTGCTTTTGTTTGTAAATCTTTTTTTACAATTTCTATTTGCCAAGTTCCAACACTCTCTTCATCAAGCATAGCTCCAGTAGAAAAACGAAAACCTCCTTGCATCCAATTGGCTACTGGAATGTAGCGTTCTCCAATTTTTGTACCACTTTGAAGTATTTTAACTCTTGTTCCACTTGGAGAGGTTAAAAAAATATCTAAATTGCTTGCATTTGTTGAGTTAATATCAATAGTAGCTTCTACCCATTCAATTTTGATATTTTGATTAATATCCAAAAAGAAGAAGCTTTTACTTGTTTGAATATCGCTTTGAAAGCTTTTTTGACTTTGAGTTGTTTCTTCTTTTGGAAGGTTATGGTAATTGTTTTGACAAAATTTTATGGCTCCATCAAGATTAATAAGCCCAAAACCATAATCTCTACTAAAATGATATCCAGCGCCATTTTCTATCCATGAAGGATTGCTTTTATCAATTTGAATAGCTGTTTTTGCCAAAATATATTTTACGTCTCGATAAGTTAGGCTTGGACAAGCTTCTAAAAGAAGTGCAACTTCGCCACTCACCATTGGAGCAGCTGCACTTGAGCCAGCCATTGCATAGGTGTAATTTTTTTTACTATCACTATCCCAAGTCTCTTGCGATTTGCCGCTTAAATAGGTTGTTGCAATTGTTGGTCCATCATTTACGTTTTTTGCTCCGCCATAAGCACTAATCCATAAGTTTGCACCAGGAGTTGAATAAGGTGCTACTTTGTTATCATAATTGAGTGCGCCAACAACTATTCCAAATCGATTATTAATCATATATTGAATATTAGCATCAGCATTTTCTTCTCTGGCATTTCCACTTGCAAAAACAAAAACTCTTCCTTTTCCATCTCTTAGCTCACTGACTGCAGCTTCCATAATATCTTCATAAATAGTATCAGCTGTAAAGTATCTTCCCCAGCTATTGTTTGAGACAGCTATCTCATTAGCTCCAGGTCCGCTATACCAAGCTGCTTCTAAAGCATCAAGCGATTGTTTTGCAAGAAAATTACTACAAGCAATTTTAGCAAATGGTGCAACGCCTCTTACCCCTTTATTATTGAAAGCTCTTGCGGCTGCAATTCCAGCAAGCATCGTTCCATGAGGTTTAAAAAATCCTCCTGGCGTTGGTTTTCCTTGTTCTGCACCATCAAGAGAGTGGCTTAAATCAAAATTATCTTTTAAATCTTCATGATTTGCTTCAATTCCACTATCTACAATTTGAATAATGATGGGATTGCCATTGTTATAGCCCATATATTTGTGATAAACTGGGAGTAAATGTAAATCATTCCCTTTTATTGGAGCAATATTGCTTGGATTCATTGGAATTTCTTGAGAATAAATAAACCACTCTTTATCAAAAAAGCTATCACCCTCCAGTCCATCTTTAATGCCATTATTATTACTATCTGCATTGTTTGGATCTAAATTAAGAAGCTTTTCGATATTATCTGGAATAAAGTCTCCATCCTTATCATCAACGATAATTGGAGTGTTTGCTTTTGTAATTTTAATTTGTACAAGTGTAAAGTAGTCCTTTTGCTCTTTTGTAACAATATAGAGTTTTACTTTGTAAATATTATCTTTATTTTCATCTTTTGGATCATTAAAATTGGGCGTAAAGGTAAAAACAATTTTTTTGCCTACTTTTTTAAAAAGTCTTCCATCATAAAGATCTAAAATTTTAAAATACTCTAAATTTGGAATGTTTAAAGCAATAGAAGTTGCATTCTTTTCTTTTATTGTATATTGCAACACAGGAAGTTTATGTATTTTAATTGGTGCAATATAATTTTTATGGTTTTTAAAAAGATTACATCCACTAAAAAGTAGCGATGCTATAAAGCTTAAAAAGATAATTTTTGCTTTCATTTTTTAGCTCCAAATAATGGTTCTTAATTTTCACCATTATAGCATCGCTAAAATATTTAATTAGATTTTATGGCAAAATGAAAGAAAAAGAAGCAAAGAAGATTAATTATTACCTCTGCTTCCAGGTTTAATTGCGGGAATTCCTTCTTTGCAAAGTGGGCAATTGGAGGGTGGATAGATATCAAATTCAAAATCGGCTAAAGCAAAAAATGGAATATCAGCAGGCAATTTACACTCTTTTTTAGGCTCTTTGTTGTTGCCAAAACGTTTGCAAAATCCTCTATTAGCAAGTGCGGCAAAGGCTACGACTTCTGCTCCCATTTTTTGCATAATTTTGGCAGCCTCAAGCGCACTGCCTCCAGTTGTAATAATGTCTTCGCAAATTAAAACTTTTTCACCTTTTTTTACTTCAAAACCGCGGCGAAGCTGCATAACGCCTTCTTTTCTTTCGACAAATATGCTTCGCACTCCAAGTGCACGTGCTAACTCATATCCAGCAATAACTCCCCCAAGTGCTGGAGCACAAACGGTATCTACTTTAATATTTGCAGATTGGATTAATTTTGCAAGCTCTTTTGCCAAAAGCTCACCCTTTTTTGGGTCTTCTAAAACTTTTGCACTTTGTAAATAGTTTGGCGAGTGGTTTCCGCTACTAAGCAAAAAGTGACCGCTTAAAAGTGCACCAGCATCTTCGTAAATTTTTCTTATATCCATCATTATACTCTTTTAATGTCGGCTTCTTTAGCTTTGAGTGCTTCATCTACTTTTGCAACAAATTCATCCGTTAATCTTTGAATCTTGTCTAAAGCTCTTTTTGCTTCATCTTCGCTAAGTTCTTTATCTTTTTCAAGGCGTTTAATTTTATTGTTTGCTTCTTTTCTAACATTTCTAATAGCAACTTTTGCTTTTTCTGCCATTGCTTTTGCTTGTTTTGCAATCTCTTCTCTTTGCTCAACGGTCATTGGAGGGAAGAAAAGTTTAATAAAATCACCATCATTATTTGGATTAACACCAATGTTTGCTTGTTGAATTGTTTTTTCAATGGTTCCAAGCATGTTTTTTTCCCAAGGGTTAATGGCAATTGTAGTTGCATCTAATACTGTTACGTTTGCAACTTGATTAAGCGGAGTTGGAACACCATAATATTCTACTTTAATGTTATCTACAATTGCAGTGGTAACTTTTCCAGTTCTAAGTGTAGCAAAATCTTTTTTCATTGCTTCGATGCTTTTTTGCATATGATCTTTTGCTTCGTTGAAAATCTCATCAAGCATGCCCAATCCTTTAAAAATTTTTTACAATTGTAGCGCTTTTTTTGTTAGATGCAATTGAAAAAAGAGAGTTAAAAGCGAATTGGCGTTTTAGCACCAATTATTTAGAAGTGTTTGTATCTTTTGAAGTATTTTTTACTTTAAAAGGTGCTGGAGCCGTTTTTGGCGCTGGAACAACTTTTGAAATAGTATCAACAACACTTTTTTTGCTCTCTTTTGAGTATAAATAACCAAGAGCTAAGGTATTAATAACAAAAAGCAAACCTAAAACAAACGTTAATTTTGCCAAAAATCCAGCTGGTCCTTTCGCACCAAAGAGTGATTCATTACTTCCAGAATAAGCCCCAAGCCCCAAGCTTGAACTTTTTTGCAAAAGCACGGCAATAACAATTAAAATAGCCAAAACGATTTGAATAATAAATAAAATTGAGCTCATCTTCTTCCTCTTACGCAAAATTGGTATAATTGTCGCGATTATATTATATTAATGTATATGATTAGCTTAAAAAAGGTAAAAATGAGAGTAAAAGAGTGTTTTAACGAAAATGCCTTTTCGTATAAAAATTTAAATATCGTGCAAAAGTTCTTGGCTTTTGAGCTTGCTTTAAGAATAAAAGAAGAAAAAATCATCGATTTAGGCTGCGGGGAGGGAAGTATTTATTTGAGTTTAAAGCAAAAAAGAAAAAAAATAAAAAGCTTTTTGGGTGTTGATTTTTCTCCTGCTATGCTTGCTTTGCATCCAAAAGCGAAAGAAGTAAAACTACTTGAAGCAGACTTTAATAAAAAAGCACTTTTTAAAAGATTAAAAAAATATAAAAATTATGCTATCATCTCTTCATCTGCCTTGCAGTGGGCAAAGGATTTGGACTTTACTTTTAGAGAGTGTGCAAAACTCTCAAAAAAAGGATATTTTATTTTATTTACGAGCAATACTTTTAAAGCGATTCAAAAAATTACTAATTTAGCTTCGCCAATTCGAGCAAAAAAAGAAATCCTTTTTGCTTTTAAAAAAAACTACTATTTAAAAGAGCAAAAAGTCATAAAAATTTACTTGAAATTTAATAGCACTTTAGATATGCTACGATATATAAATAAAAGTGGAGTGAGTGCTGGTATTCGTGCAACGCCTGCACAAACTTTTAAACTCTTAAGAGAGTATCCAAAAAACTATTTAGAGTTTGAAGCAATTTTGATAGTAGGAGAGAGTAAATTTGCATTACGAAGAGTTAGAAAAAGAGTTGATGCGATTTATCGATAGCTACATCTATTATGCATACTACTTTTCGCGTTTTAAATCACTCATTAAAGCACATGCATTTTATGAAGCACATGAAGTATTAGAAGAGATTTGGTTTCCAAGAAGAAGACAAAAAGATAGAAAAACTTTGATTTTGCGAGGTTTTATCAATGCTGCAGTTGCTTTTGAACTCTATAAAAGAGGCAAAAGGGAAAATGCCTTGAGAGTTTGGCAAACCTATTTAAAACATAGTGCCAAAATTGAATTAAATGAGATGGAATTTTTGCACTTAAAAGACTTTCTTGATACTTTTGCTCTCAATTATTTTAACGATTTAATAAAGGTTGGCGTATGAAAAAAGGGATATTTATTGGAGTTGCTATTTTGGTATTTTTGCTTTTGGCTCTTTTTGCTGCATTTTTTACTCCATATGGCTCAAATGCTCTCTTAAAACCGCTTGCAAATAAAATTATTGCACAAAAGTTACCAAAGCCAAAAGTTGAAATTACAAAACTTGATAGCACGATAAACTCTTTAAAAATTGCGGGTAAAGTTGCAAAAAGTATCGATTTTAGTGCTTTTGGGGATGTAAACTATTTGAAAAAAGCTTTTAATTTACGCTACGATGTAAAAGCAAACGAAGTTGTTTTTGAAAATAAAGTTTTGCCCCTTCATTTAAATATTAAAGGACAAGCTGTTGGTAATATCGATAAATTTGGTGTAAATGGAGCTGGGAGTGCCTTTGAATCGGATATTGATTATCGATTTGTAGTAGATAAAAAGCAGTTAAAATCAATTAATGCGCATCTAAATGCTGCACAATTTGCTCAAATTTTTCAAATGGCTTCTATAACGCCGCTTGCTGATGGTTTACTTTTTGTCAATATTCAAATGCCAAGTTTAGATATTAAGCATCCTAAAGGATTTGCAAAAATTGCCATTAAAGATGGCAGATTAAATAGAGCGGCTATTGCAAAAGAGTTTAAAATAGTTTTACCAAAAGATGAAAAGTTTACGCTTTTGCTAAAAAGTGCCGTGCAAAAAAGAGTAATCGTTGCCAAAGGAGATGTAAACGCTACCAGTGTCAAATTGCATCTTAGCAAGCTTTTATCGTCACTTGATTTTTCAAAAGTAAAGGGATATTTTAGCCTTTTTGTTCCAAATTTGAGCCGCTTAGAACCACTTGCAAAAATAAAATTAAAAGGCAAAATTAAAGCAAAAGGTGCATTTTATCTTAATAGAAAGAAAAATTTTTACGAAGCTTTAATTGAGACTCAAAGTTTTGGAGGAGTTGCCAAAGTTAAAGCGAGCTCAAGAAAAATAAAAGCCATTTTAAAAGAAGTCTCTATTCCTAAAATTTTATATACACTCAATCAACCCTATTATGTTCCAAAAGGAAGCGTTAGCGGCAAAATTGAAATAAGAAATCCAAAAAAAGCAAAAGGAAGCTTTGTATTAAGCTCAAGCGGGGTGTTAAATAGAAAGCTTTTTAAAATAAAATTGCCAAGTTATAAATATAGCCTCTATACCAAAGGGGTGGTGAATGACTCAAGAGTGTTTGCAAAAAAAACGATTCTAAAAAGTGCTCTTTTTAAAGCTATTTTGCACGATAGTAAATACTCACTCCTTAGTAAAACTTTGCAAACACCTTTTAGCGTTGAAATAGCCAATTTAAGAGCTTTATATTTTCTAACAAAAATGCCTTTAAGAGGAAGATTAAGAGTTGATGGCTTTTTAAAACAAAAAGGAAGTATAATTGATTTAAAAGCTAATAGCTCTTCTTTTGGTGGAAAATTAAGTATAGTCTTAAGTGGGAAAAGAGCAAAAGTTATTTTTAAAAATCTTTCTCTTGTAAAATTACTTTACACGCTCAATCAACCTCCATTACTTTACAAAGGTTTTACAAGTGGTACGTTTAACCTTAACTCTTTAGCTCCATTAAATGGATTTGGAAACATAGCTTTAAATGGAATAATTAATGAAAAAACTTTACAGAAAGTTTACAAAATTTCACTTCCAAAAGGTGTAAAATTTCAAGCTCAAAGTAAAGATATTGTCATCAAAAATAATAAAGTAAAACTCAATGCTAAAATTGTAAGCAATTTAGCAACTCTTACCTTGCAAAACCTTCAATATAATCTCTTAAATAAAACATTAAGTTCAAAATATTTATTAGATATTCCAAATTTAGCATCTTTAAAACCTTTAACAAAACAAGAGTTAAAAGGAAGTGTGCAAGTTAAAGGGAGCTTGCGTCAAAGTGGAAATTCACTATTTGTAAGCGGAATTAGTGATATTGCAAGAGGAACAGTTGAATTTAATTTAAAAAATAATCGCTTTTTATTAAATGGAGCAGGGCTTAGTATTGTAGAAGTGCTTGAAATGCTTAATAAGCCAAAAGTACTTGATGGGGTGGCAAAAGTTGCACTTGAATATAATATCAAAAACAAGCAGGGAAAATTTAGAGTTGATATTAATGAAGCACGATTTTTAAATAGTAAGTTAGTTGTAATGTTAAAACAATATGCAAACTTTGATTTAGCTCAAGAGATTTTCCATGAAGGAACTATTGATGGTGTTATCGATAATAACATTATCACTTTTAATGTTAACACAAATAGCAAACGTGTTAAAATTATAGTGCACAATGGTCAAATTGATACCAAAGCTCAAACAATTTATGCAAAAGTAGATGTGAACTACAAGGGTAAAGATTATAAATTTATTGTTAAAGGACCGCTTGAAAATCCTCACTATAAAATCTCTTTTAGCGGTGCAATTAAAGAAAAAGTAATGGATAAACTTCTTCATAGTAAAAAAATTCAAAAATTAATTCCAAAAGAGTTACTCAAACTCAAAGAAAAAGAGTCAAACACAAGTCAAAAAGTTGATGTAAAACATAAATTAGAAGAAAAAGTGCATAAAAAAATTGAAAAAGTTGTTCCAAATGAAGTAAAAGGGCTTTTTAAAGGACTCTTTCATTAAAGGGCCTTTTTATTTAACTCCATTAATTAGTAAAAAGTAATCAATTTTTTTCTTGCCAAAAGATTTTAAAAATGTTACAATCAAAGAAAAAAGGAGCGCCAATGATTAAAGGGATACTTTTTGATATTGGCGGGGTGTTGCATGTTGGAAATATTCCAATTGAGGGAGCAAAAGAGACGTTAAAAAAGATTAAAAAGCATTTTAAAGTTCGCTTTTTAACCAATACAACAAGAAAAACACCAAAAATGGTTTTAGATAATCTTTTAAATATGGGATTTGAGGTTGAAGAGAGTGAACTTTTTACTGCTCTTCAAGCTACAAAAGAGTATATCAAAAAAGAAAATGCAAGTGCATATTGCATTTTAACAGATGCAGCAAAAGAGTATTTTAAAGAGTTAGAATCTTCTTGCCCAAACTTTGTTGTTGTAGGAGATGCTTACACAAACTTTACTTATGAAAATTTAAACAAAGCTTTTCGCTATTTACTTGATGGAGCCAAGCTTATTGCAGCGGCAAAAAATCGCTATTTTAAAGATAAAGACAATAAACTCTCACTTGATGCTGGAGGATTTATTGTTGCGCTTGAATATGCTGCGCAATGCAAAGCTAAAATTATAGGAAAGCCTTCACGTGAGTTTTTCTTAATGGCAGTTAAATCGATGCAATTAAAGCCAAATGAAGTATTAATGGTAGGAGATGATATTGAAAGTGATATTTTAGGGGCAAAGCAAGCTGGACTGAAAGCCGCTCTTGTTCAAACAGGAAAGTTTAGCAAAAGTGATTTAGAAAAAGGCATAAAGCCAGATTTTATTATCGAAGATATCAATGAGCTTTTAAAAATCATCTAAATCGATTGAACTTTTAGCATAGGTTGAAACATTTGTTTCAAAAAAGTTTTGTTTTACATCATTCATACGCAAATGTTTCTCAACCAAGCGTTGTAAATAGGTTTTTTCACTTTCAGGAAAAATTGTTTCTAAACCAATTTTTCTTAATCTATCATTTGCATAGTTATAAACAGTTTTTTCAATTAACTCTTTTGTAAGCCCCATAATTGGGTAGTTCTCTATTAAGTAACGCCCATATTCAAGTTCAATATCAACAGCTTCTTGAATCATCTCATAGGCTTTATCAATTGTTTTTACATCAATTTTGTTTTCTTTCATTAATGTTTTAAAAATATTAACAAAAAGTGGCAAATGGGTATTGAGCTCATCGCGTGAAATAAATTTAATCATATCTCTCGCACCTGGAACTTTATCACCCAAAGTATAAATATATGAAAAACCAAGCAAAAAGTAAATTCCTTCTAAATTAACGCTTGCCATGGCTGAAAGGAGCATCTCTTGAGCTGAGTTTCCTGTAATATATTTAGCAAACTGCTCAGAGATGCGCTCATTTTTGCGTCTTAGTGCTGCATCTTTTTTATAAAGATCAAATACTTCACTACTATTGCCAGCTGCATCTAAAAGCACTGCATAGGATTTTGAGTGGTTTACCTCTTGCATCATTTGCAAAGTTAATGTAGCCTTAACTAAGCGGTTGTTTGCTAAGCGGCGAAAATCAGCTAAATACTCTTCTTGAGCGGAATCGTTAAAGCTAAGTTGTGCAAAGGTAAGTTTATAAATCTCTTTTTCATTATCACTTAGCATTTCAAAATGTTTTTTCTCATTTGCAGTGTTTACCTCGCTTGGAAACCAAGTATTTGCATTCATTAAATCATAAATTTTTACATCCCACTTATAGCGCGATCTGTTAAAATCAACAAAGCCTGTGTTACTTCCACCAAAAAGCTTTTCATCTAAAATATCATCACCCTCAGGATTAAAATATTTATTTGCCATAGCAAACCTTTATAGTGAAATTTTTGCTATTATAACGACTTTAGTTTAAATATATAGCGTCCATTTTTAACTGCAACTATTGGTGGGAGTTTGTGGGTGTGAAAAAGTTTGTATCCTTCTTGTAAATTTTTCCAAAAAGGGTAATTGTGGTTTTTTTGATAGAGCATCAAGTTTTTTTGAGTCATCTCAAAAGGGTAAGCGGCAACTAAAACAAAATCATTTTTCCTCTTTAGTGCGGCTTTAACAAGAGCATAAATTTCTTTAATGTTTCGATCACCCATTGCATAGCATCCGCTACTAACACACTTGCCATGTACCATTAAATATGAGCCGGTTCGTTTGTAGTATCTATCATACTCATTAGGAAAGCCAAGATTAAATGAGAGGGTATATTTGCTATGAGGATTAAGACTTTTTTGATAAACTTTGTAAAAGCCCTCAGGTGCTTGAAAGTCTCCCTCTTTTAGTTTTGGTCCGAGCTTTCCAGAGTATGCACAAATGGTATAGCTTTTTAAAAGTTTGTAGTGTTTTGTATTTTTGGGTTTTATCCAAACTTTTAAGAGTTTTTCTTTTTTGAAAATTTCAATAAAAATAGGGTTGCCAAGATGGGCGTTAGCTTTGCTGAGTGCTTTATGTAAGGGTAAAGATTTTTTTTTCATGTTTTGATAAATTCCTATGCTAACTCCTAAAATAAGAAGAATAAAAAGAAAGAAAAAAAGATTTCTCATATACTTTCTTCAATCCACAAAGCATAATCGTTTGAAGTTGCCTCAATTGGCAGGGCAATAATTTCGGGCACTTCATATGGGTGGTTTTCTTTAATAAAAGCTTCAAGCTTTTTAAAAAGTGTAGCTTTTGTTTTAATTTGGAGCAAAACTTCACTTGCTTCTTCTACTTTTCCTTCCCATTTATAAAAACTTGTTATTGGCATAATTTGTACGCAGGCTCCAAGAGCATTGCTAACTATTTTGTGAGCAAGTGTTTTGGCTTGTTCAAAGCTCTCAAGCGTTGTTTGAACAACGATAAATTTAGAAGTTGCTTGGCGCATGGGCGTTTATTAAATTAAAAAATTCGTTTCTTGTTCTTAAATCACTCTTAAACAAACCTCTTAGAGCCGAGCTAATAGTAATTGAGTTAATCTTTTCAACTCCGCGCATTTCCATACACATATGGCGTGCTTGTAAAACCACTCCAACTCCTTTCGGTTTTATTGTATCATTAATTGCATCGGCAATTTGTTCGGTTAATTGTTCTTGAATTTGTAATCGTCTTGCAAAAACTTCAACAACTCTTGGGATTTTACTAAGTCCAACCACTTTGCCATTAGGAATATAAGCAACATGTGCTTTTCCAATAATTGGGAGGAGATGATGTTCGCAGAGTGAATAAAACTCAATATCGCGAACTAAAACCATCTCATCATTTGTTGTAGAAAAAAGTGCACTTTGTAAAATTTCTTTTGGATCTTGCTTGTATCCTTTGGTCAAAAACTCAAAACTTTTTGCCACACGATGAGGTGTTTTAAGTAACCCTTCTCTTTGTGGATCTTCACCAATATTGATTAAAATAGTTTTTACTGCTTCTTCAATTGCTTTTTTACCCATAAAAGACTCTTTTTGTTTTAATTGTAGCACAAAATCAATTTAAAGCAAATTTAAAACTTTTTATTAATTTTTTTATTCCACACTAATTTAGAAAAAGTTTTGTTATAATAAAGCGCCAAAATTAAAAAAGGAGAAAATTAATGGCATTATACGAAAGAGATTATACAATAGATAGAGCAAAAGAGAGTGCTCTAAGCAGTGAGCGTGTTGGCTTTATTAAAAAAACCTATCAACTGCTTGCTTTAAGTATGCTTGCAGCTGCACTTGGAGCTTATTTAACAATGCCTTTTGCTGCAGCAGTAATGAAATATCGCTGGTTTATTTTTGGAGCTGAGCTTTTGGTGCTCTTTTTTGGTATTGGTTTTTCAAAAGGCAAACCCGGGCTTAATTTGATGATGCTCTTTTTGTTTACCTTTTTAACAGGAGTTTCACTTGTTCCACTTTTAGCCTTTTTAATTGGAATGGGTAAAGGTGCAGTAATTGGCAATGCCTTTTTGGCAACTGCAGTACTTTTTGGAAGTTTAAGTTTATTTGCAATTAATACAAGCAAAGATTTTACAAATTGGGGCAAAGGGCTTTTTATTACATTAATTATTGTTGTGATTGCTTCAATTGTAAATTTATTTTTAGGTAATGGCATCTTAGCTGTTATTATTAATGCTGCGGTTCTTTTGCTTTTTGGAATCTTTACAATTTATGATACACAAAATATTGTAAGAGGCATGTATGATTCGCCTGTTGATGCAGCATTATCGCTTTATCTTGACTTTTTAAACCTTTTTACTGTAATTTTAGAGTTTTTAGGCGTAATGGATAATGACTAAAATTTATCGCCTTATTGATGCAAATTACAATAGACTCAAGGAGGCTTTGCGCCTTCTTGAAGATATTGCAAGATTTATTTTGGATAATAAGGAGTTAAGCTATGGCTTCAAAACGTTGCGCCATAGTTTAGCTCCTTTGTATGAATTTGAATACTTAAAGCATCGCGATATTATTAAAGATGTTGGCAAAGAGAGCATTAAAAGTGAGTTTGAAAGAGGCTCTCTTGAAGCTTTGATAATGGCAAATTTTTCCCGCGCACAAGAAGCTGCACGCACTTTAGAAGAGGCTTTTAAATTAATAGATAATAAAAAAGCGCAAATAGTAAAAGAGATTCGATACGAACTTTACAATTTACAAAAAATTTTTATGGAAAATCTATGAGTATTATTTTTGGACCTATCAATTCAAGAAGATTTGGGCGCTCTTTGGGAGTTGATTTAAGCCCAAATACGAAGCAGTGCAATTTTGATTGCCTCTATTGTGAGCTTAAAGCGGCAAATCCCGTAAAAAAATATGAAGAAATTGTGTCTTTGGAGGAGATAAAAAAAGCTATTAATCAAGCTTTACAAAAATATGCTCCAATTGATTATCTTACAATTACAGCCAATGGTGAGCCAACCCTTTATCCCTATTTAAAAGAGCTTATTTTATATATAAAAAGCATTCAAAAAGGCTTTAAAACTTTAATTTTAAGCAATGCAAGTACTATTGATAAAAAAGAGGTTCAAGAAGCACTTACATTTTTTGATGAGGTGAAACTCTCATTAGATTGTGTTACACAAAAGTGTTTCAAAAAAATTGACAGAGCAAAAGATATTAATATTGAAACAATTAAAACAGGGATGCTTGAATTTGCTAAAAAATATCACGGAAAGCTTATTATTGAGATTTTATTTGTTGAAGGAATTAATGACAAAATAGATGAAATAAAAGAATTAAACACCTTTTTAAAAGAGGTAAAGCCTCATCTTATTACACTTGGAACGATTGATAGACCTCCAGCTTATAATGTAAAGGCAGTTGCACCAGATAAATTGTTTGAGCTAAAAAGTTTTTTTGATAAAGATTTAAATGTTGCAATTGTTACAAAAGGTGCAAAAAATTCAAAAAAATACCACTATACAAAAGAAAATATCCTTCAAACTATAAAAAGACGCCCTTTAAGTCAAGAAGATGTTACTATTCTTTTTGATGAAGCTTCGCTCAATAGTTTATATGAACTTCTTAGAGAGCAAAAGATTGAATTAAAAAATAGTTTTTATATCTTAAAGGAAGAGTTGTGAAAAAGCATATTGCTATTTTGCAATTGAAAAATCATCCAATTTATGAGAATAATTTGCAAAAAATTTTTTCATATTTACATGAGTTGCCAAAAGATGCAATTATTGTTGCACCAGAAGTTTGTTTGACTGATTACGATTATGACAATATAGAAGAAGCAGCTGCTTTTTCTCAAAAAGCCCTATTAAAGCTTTTAGAAATTGTAGATGAACAAGTGTTAACATTGACACTTTTGTTAAAAGAAAATGACACTTTTGTTAATAGGGCTGTTGTACTTCATAAACATAAAGTTATCCATTCTCAATTAAAACATAAACTTTTTAAAATGGGGAATGAACATCTCTATTTAAAAGCTGGCGATGGCAGTGATATTGTAAAATTTGAAATTAATGGCATTAGTTTTGGGCTTTTAATTTGTTTTGAACTGCGTTTTAAAGAGCTTTGGCAAAAATTAGAAGGAGCTGAAATTATTTTAGTGCCAAGTCAATGGGGGGTACCAAGGAAAAAGCATTTAGAAATTATTCCAAATGCATTAGCTATAATTAATCAATGTTATGTTTTAGTAGCAAATAGTGCTAAAGATGATATGGCACGAGCAAGTGGAGTTTATGCACCTTTTGGAGGGTCTTTTAGAGACGATTTTAGCGAGTGTATTGAGACAAAAATTGACTTAAACCAAGTAAAACTAATGCGCCGCTACATTAAACTTGATTAAAAAGCTACTTTACAAAAATTGACACCCTCTTTAAAATTATATTAAAAAATATAGTAAATTGAGCAAAAAATCTTTCTATTTTTTATAAAAATATTATATAATATAAAAAAGAAACCGTTGGAGTTTTGTAAACCATGACAAAGAGAATTGACATGAATTCTATATTAAGCCAAGAAAAACAATATTTTTTACAAAAAATGGTGGAAGAAATTGACAAACGCTTTCCTTTAGAAGAGAAAATCAAACAAGCTTTTTTGGCAGTTGATCGAGAAGAGTTTGTGCCACAAATTTTTAAACATTTAGCTTACAGTCTTGATGCTCTTCCTATGCAAAAAGATCAATGGATTAGCTCACCTTTGACGGTTGCTAAAATGACGCAATATTTAGAGCCAAAAGGGGCAAAAAGCGTTTTAGAAATAGGATGTGGAAGTGGGTATCAAGCAGCGATTTTATCGCAACTTTTTGAAAAGGTTTATACAATTGAGCGTATTGAATCGCTACTAAATGAAGCAAGAGCAAGATTTAGAAAATTAAATATTAAAAATATTTTAACTAAATTTGATGATGGACTCTTTGGTTGGGAAGCTTTTGCACCATTTGATAGAATTTTGTTTTCTGCTTCGCCAGAGCAAATTCCTCAAAGACTTTTTGAACAACTAAAAGAGGGTGGAATGTTATTAGCTCCTGTAAATGAGTATGGTTTACAAACCTTGACAAGATTTAGAAAAAGAAGAGGACAAATTATTACTGAGATGATTGAACAGTGTAATTTTGTGCCAGTTGTGAGAGGAAGAGCTTATTGAAATGAAGATTGGTGATGAAAACAAAAATTTTTAAGCTCACTATTGTAAACTTATGTAAAGGAGTTGACGATGGCAAGACTTATCAAGCCTTCAGAGTATGCAAAAGAGTGTGGAATATCGCGTCAAGCAGTTTACGCAAAAATTAAAAAAGGTTTACTCAAATCTAAAAAAGTTGATGGAAAGATTTTTGTAGAAATAGATGATTCAACTCCTTTAAAAAGAGATGTCAACTCCTTTACAAAAGAGAGTAATAAAGATTTACTTGCAGCAAAAGATGAAACGATAGCTATTTTAAAAGAGACGATTAACGATTTAAAAAAGACCAATAATTTAATCGTTGGAACGCTCAAAAGCGAAGTAGAACTGCTTAAGGCTGCTTTTAATGAAATGCAAAGAATCTATCGAACTCAAATTGAGCATTTAAAAATTAAAGAGCCAAAACAAATTGAAAACTTTACTGCTACAAGTACCGAAAACGATTTTATCGAAATAAAAGAATTAGCTAAAGAGCTTGGCATAGAAGATAAAAAGCTTTTTAAACGCTTTAAAAAAGCAGCAAAAACAATGCAAAAGCAAGGTGATTTTCGTTTTGTCATAATTGAAGATGAAGTTTATGCCTTAAAAGATGCTGATTATAGTGATTTTATAGAGGCTTTAAGAGCAATTTCGTAAAAGTGTGTTACTTTTTTTATATTCATTTAATGGATATAAAATCATTTTTTCAAAAAAAATTTAAAAAAAAATGAATTTTTTTGAAATATTTTGGTTTTGGTTAATCAAAGTTGTGGTATTATGGAACATATCAACAAAGAAGGGGGTTGTGAAAAGGGTTTCAAGTCAATTAGTTTCTTTGTTGAAAAAAACGCACGCTTACATTTTAGCTTTCATTCTTCTTAGCAATTAATTTTTTCCTACCTTTGTAGGAAAAGATGGAATTATTATAACATCTACATTTAAATTCTATCTTAATTTTTTTAAAATGTTTAAAAAATGTTTCTTTTTCTTAAATTGTGTGTTAAAGTGAAACAGAGTAGCAAGCAAGAGCAAAATTAGCTATTTTGCTCTTCTAAAGCTTTTGCTTGGGCGTGAGCGATAAGTGGATCAATAATTAAATCAAGTGCTCCATTCATAACTTCATCAAGCGCGTAAATGGTTAAGTTGATTCTATGATCCGTCACTCTTCCTTGAGGATAGTTATAGGTTCGAATCTTTTCGCTTCTATCTCCGCTTCCAACTTGCATTTTTCGAGCTTCGGCATTTTTTTGGAGTTGTTCTTGCATTTGTTTTTCATAAAGTCTTGCTTTTAAAATTTTCATTGCTTTTTCACGGTTTTTGTGTTGTGATTTTTCATCTTGAATTGCAACGGATATTCCTGTTGGAATGTGTGTTAGACGCACTGCTGAATCGGTTGTATTAACACTTTGTCCACCATGTCCGCTTGATCGAAAAACATCCATTCGAATCTCATTTGGTTTTATATCAATTTCAACATCTTCAACTTCTGGCATTACTGCTACAGTTACTGCTGAGGTGTGCACTCTTCCTTGAGTTTCTGTTGCTGGAACTCTTTGAACTCTATGAGTTCCACCTTCAAATTTTAATTTTGAATAAACCTTTTCACCCTTTACAAGGCAAATAAGCTCTTTATAGCCTCCTGCACTTCCTTCACTTGAGCTTACAATTTCAACTTTCCAGCCTTGGTTGTTTGCATAGCGCAGATACATTTTAAAAAGATCCTCAACAAAAAGGGCACTCTCATCCCCACCAGTTCCAGCTCTTATTTCTAAATAGATATTTTTATCATCATTTGGATCTTTTGGGAGCATTAAAATTTTAATCTCTTCTTCAAGCTCTTTAAGTTTTGGCTCAAGATGGGCAAGCTCTTCTTTTGCAATTTCGCCAAACTCTTCATCACTAAGAAGCTCTTTATTCTCTTTAATAGCTTCATCAATTTCAATATACTCTTTAGCCTTATTAACAAGCTCTTCTAAGGATGCTTGCTCTTTGCTAAGCTCAGTCATTTTTTTAATGTCATTTGCAATTTCAGGCGTACTTAATTCTTTTGTAATTTCTTCATATCGCTCAATAAAAGGTTGTAGTTTATCTTTTAGCATGGTAGATCCTATTTATTAGGAAGTTTAATAGAAAGAGAGTGCACGAAAGTGCACAAAAAATTTAAGCTGCGTTTTGAGAATTTACTAAGTTATTTACAAGTTTATGTAAACGACTTACTTTTCTTGAAGCAGTTTGCTTTTTCAAAAAGCCTTTACTAACGAAATGGTGTAACTGTTTGTTAGCAATTTTAAAAGCATTAAGTGCTGCTTCTTTGTCACCAGCTTCAACTGCTTCTCTAACAGCTCTAATAATATTTTTCATACGCGTTCTGTAATATCTGTTGCGCGCATAGCGTTTAGCATTTTGCTTAATTCTTTTTTTTGCAGACTTATGGTTTGCCATTGCTTTTTTCCTTGAGAAAATAAATTTTGTGACGTCACTTAATAAAGTAAAGCGAATTTTAGCTTAACACATCTTAAATTTTTATGATAATTTTGAAAATTTTTGGTAAAATCGTAAATCATTTTACAAAATGGAGATGCAAATGGGTTTATTTGGAACTGATGGTGTAAGAGGGAAAGCTGGGGAGAAGGTAAATGCGGCTGATGTGTTACGCCTTGCAATGGCTACAGGAATCTATTATAAAAAAAATGCCAAAACCAATAAAATCTTAGTTGGCAAAGATACAAGAAGAAGTAGCTACATGATAGAAGCTGCAACAGTAGCTGGGCTTACTGCAGTTGGATATAATGTTATTCAAATTGGACCATTTCCAACTCCTGCAGTTGCTTTTATTGCAAGAGATATGCGTTGCGATGGTGCAATTATGATTAGTGCAAGCCACAATCCATATTATGATAATGGTATTAAGCTTTTTGATAGTGAGGGAAACAAGCTTAAAAAAGAGGTAGAAGATGAGATTGATAAAATCTATCAAGATTTAAATTTAATTCAAAAAGAGCAAGCAAAAGGCAAAAAGATTGGACGCTCAAAAAGAATTGATGATGTGGTAGGACGCTATATTGTTCATATAAAGCATGCTTTTCCAAAAGCGTGTAACTTGCAAGGTATTCGAGTAGTGGTTGATACTGCAAATGGAGCAGGATATAAAGTAGGAGGACCAATTTTTGAAGAGCTTGGAGCTGAAGTTATTGTTATAAATGACAATCCAAATGGCTTTAATATTAATGAACTTTGTGGGGCAATGCATCCAGAAGAGGTATCAAAAGCTGTTAGAGAATATAGAGCCGATCTTGGAATTGCTCTTGATGGAGATGCTGATAGAATTGTTTTGGTTGATGAAAAAGGCGAAATTGTTGCAGGCGAACATCTTATGGGGACTTTGGCTGTTTACTTGCAAAGAAATAAAAAGTTACAATCAAACAACTTTGTAACCACAATTACAAGCAACTTGGCTCTTGATGATTATTTAAAACTTTTTGGCATTAATACACACAGAAGTGATGTGGGTGATAAAAATGTAGCGCAACTCATGCAAAAAGTGGGAACCAACTTTGGTGGTGAAGAGAGTGGGCATATTATTTTTAGTGACTATTCAAAAACGGGAGATGGAATTTTAAGTGGTCTGCAAGCTTTGGCATTGATGGTACAAAGTGGAAAAAGAGCAAGTGAGATTTTTAGACCTTTTGAGCTTTATCCGCAAAAAAAGGCAAACTTAAATGTTGTTCAAAAAATTCCGTTAGAAAAAATCAAAGGGTATGATAAATTTATTCAAAAATTTGACAAAGAAAAAGATGTGCGATATCTCTTTCGATATTCTGGAACCGAAAATAAACTGCGCTTTTTAGTTGAGAGCAAAAATGAAGCAAAGATAGAGCCTTTATTAAATGAAGCGATTGAATTTTTCAAAAAGGCACTTGTGTGAGAGCTTGGGTTATTTTTTTTAGTAGCTTAATTGGTGTTTTTTTAATCGATCAAGGCATTAAAGAACTTTTTTTATCAGGCTTTTCTTGGCAGAGCAAATGTATTTCTTTGGAGTTGCACTTAAATAGGGGTGTAGCTTTTTCGATGTTAAGCTCTCTTGGAGAGTGGCTTAAATTTTTGCAACTTGCAATTTTAGCTCTTTTAATCTATTTTATTTTAAAAGAAGGCTGGCTAAAAAAGTATCCTTTAAGTATTGGCTTTATTGGCGGGGGAGCTTTAGGGAATTTATATGATCGATTTTTTCATGGAGCTGTGACTGATTATGTTTTTTGGCATTGTGGGTTTAATTTTGCTGTTTTTAATTTTGCCGATGTTATGATTGATGTTGGTATAGGGCTTATTTTGCTTCAAGAGTTCTTAAAGAAAAAGTAGTGAAAAAGATAGTTCTTTTTTTCTTTTTAAGTATCTTTGCTTTTTCTCACTCTCTTAAAATCTTACAAAAAGTAAATTTAGATAGAGTTGCATTTGAGGGGTTTAATTTTAGTGAGCTTTCTGATTTAGCCTACGATAGCAAGCATCATATTTTATATATGGTAAGTGATAAGGGGGTTTTATTTCGTTTTAGGGCAACTTTTGATGAAAAAGTGCACTTAAAGCCATTAGATGCCTTTTGGATAAAAAATAAAAAAGGAAAAAAACTTATCTTTTGGAAGCGAGATAGTGAAGGATTAACATTTGATAAGAGAGGAAGGCTTTTTGTTAGTTTTGAAGGAAAGCCAAGAGTTTGGCAAATAAGTAAAAAAGGCAAAAAGAAAAAAGCGCTTAAGCTTTGGTTTAGCAAGCGCTTTAAACAGCGCTCACGCAATAAAGGGCTTGAAGCATTAGCATTCCATCCAAAATATGGACTTATAACGGCATATGAATATGCTCCAAAAGGGTATAAAAAGTGCAATCAAATTATTTTTTCTTTACAAAAGAAAAAGCTATGGCACGCAAAATTAGAGCCTTTTAAAAATTGTGCTATTACTGCGCTTGAAGTAATGGATAATGGCAATTTTTTAATTTTGGAGCGCGCTTATAGCGGAATTATTGGCAATTTTGCTATAAGTTTAATAGAGTTTAATCCAAAAACGAATCAAAAAAAACTTTTGTATCAAATTCAAAGTGCAAATGGTGATGATGTGCAAAATTATGAAGGCTTATGCCGTGTTGGGAAGGGGCGCTATTTGATGATAAGTGATGATAATGATAGCTTTTTTGCCTCAAGCGTGCTTGTTTATTTTGCAATTGAATAAAAATTTTGAAACTCTTGACAATTTGTTAAAAGCTCTTGATAACTTCCTTGACAAATAATTTGTCCATCTTTAAAAAATAAAATTGATTGAGCATTTTTAACGGTGCTGAGTCTATGTGCAACAATAAAAATGAATTTATCTTTTAAAGCAAGGATTGTTTGCATAATAGCAGCTTCGCTTTTATTATCAAGTGCACTTGTTGCTTCATCTAAAATTAAAATATCTGGATTAAGATAAAGAGCCCTTGCAATTGCAATACGTTGTTTTTGTCCGCCGCTTAAATTAGCACCACCTTCTTGTAAAATAGTATAAATCCCTTGTTCAAGCGAGTTGACAAAATCAAGTAAATTTGCTTCTTTTAGTGCTTTTAACACTTTTGTTTCATCAATTTTTTTACCATAAGCAACATTTGCCGCAATGGTATCATTAAAAATATGGATATTTTGCGGAATATAGGCAATCTTTTGGCGCAAGTTGGCTAAATCAAACTCTTTAATATTTACATCATTTATAAAGATAGCTCCATTATCTGGGTCATAAAAACGCTCAAGCAAGCTTACAAAAGAGCTTTTGCCTCCACCACTATCACCAACAAGACCAATTATTGAGGGCTCTTTAAATGATAGGGAGATATCTTTGAGAGCTTTTTTCTTTCCATAAGAGAGTGAAACGTTGCTAAAGGTTATTGAATTGATTTTTGCAAGCTCTTTTGTTCCATTTTTAATGGTTGGTTTTTGATGTAAAATCTCTTTTAAACGTTCATTTGCTGCAATGGCATCTTGAAATCTTGAATAAGTAAGTGAGATTTTTTTTAAAGGTTCTGTTAACATAAAAAGAGCAGTCATAAAAGAAAAAAATGCTCCAACACTCATATCTCCTTTAATTACTTCTTTGCCACCTACTATAATAACAATTGCTGCAACTAAAGCATAAAGTGTTTCTAAAATTGGGCTTAAAGTGCCTTGAGCTTTAAGAATTTTTAAATTAGTCTTTAAATAGTTTAAATTAAGATTACTAAATCGCTTTATTTCATACTCTTTGGCATTATATGCTTTAATGGTTTCGATATTTCTAAAAATTTCACTCAAATTTTGATTTAATTTAGCAGTTTTTGCTTGGGTTTCTTTGGAATATTTTTTAATTTTTTTTGCAATTTTATTAACTGGGATAATAACAATTGGCAAAATAATAAGAATAAAAAAAGCTAAATGGTAATTTTGATAAAAAACAACTCCAATTAAAAAAAGAGACATTATGCTATCACGAATTAACCCTGCCAAATCATAACTTACAGCATTTTGAATCCTGTTAATATCGTTAATAATTCGGCTAACTAACTCACCAGAGTGTGTCTTTTTAAAAAAAGCTAAATCAAGTGAGCTGATATGGTGTAAAAGTTTGTCTCTAATTTGTCTTACAATATCTTCTCCAATATAACTTACATAATAGCGTTGTAAAAAAACGCCTAAACCTTTTAAAAAGTAAACTGCAATAATTGCAATTGGTAAAAAATAAAGCATTGTTTCATTTTTTTCGATAAAGATTTTATCAAGCACAGGTTTTATCAAGTAAGCTGTTGCAGCAGTAGAAAAACTAACAAATACAATTCCAATGAGCGCAAGAAAAATCTCTTTTTTATAATTTTTGTAATAAGGAGCATACTCTTTTAAAAATTTAAACAAGCTTTTCCTTTATATTTGTTTTTTCAATAATACCAAACTTTTCTAATACTTTAAGTTCTTCTTTTTTTATCAAAATATTATTGAAAAACTCCTCTTGTAATTTACCTTCATTTAAAAGTTTAACCCATCTTTTATAATGAGGACCCATTTTAGCTCTTTTTTTTAAGAGCTCTCGTCTATTGATAATATTTTTTTCAAATTGCTCATAGCTTCTAATTGGATAGTGAAAAACTTCAACTTTTTCATAACGTTTGATTTTGTCATAGTGCTTGAAATAATCTCTCAAATTTAAAAGATGCAATGCTTTATGATTGCCTCCTCTAATCCACAAAAGCCCTTTTGGTCTAACTATAATTTTTGGAGAGATTTTTGCAAGCAAAATTGAAATGTTGTCTTGATTTTTTTGGCTCTCTTTGGTATAAAATATAGGATTTTTTACAAAAAAAGTGCTTTCAAAAATATTTTTTAATCCTTCATACAAAAGCATATTATATCGGTTAATCGTTAAAACACTTCCTTTTTTTGGTAAAGCATCTTTTAAACTTTTTTCTTTTGGAATCCAAAACTCATCTGCATCATTTGGAATAAGCCATTTTGGATTATATTTTTTTGCGGCAATATGGGTAAGTTTAGTCATCCATTTGGCTTGATTATAAGTTCCTTTTTCATCAATGATGGTTATTTCATATCTTTTTTGCAGTTCTTCTAAAATTTCTTTAGTGCCATCATTTGAGTTGTTATCCATCACAACAAAACTATCAACACCTAATTTTGCGTGAGTTGTAATATTTTTTTCAATAATGTCAGCTTCATTTTTTACCAAAAGTGTCATTGTAAGCATTTTAAAACCTTTTTGCTAACACCATCAAAGTGTGCTTGGCTTGGATTTTCCCAAGAATCGGCCACTAAATATTCATAATAAAGATAGCCAAGAAACTTTTTTACAACGCTAAAATCAATAGGTGGGTCTTCTTGTAATTTTTCTAAAAGATTTTTTTTATTTGCTTTAATACTAATACCATCAATTGCATAAAAAGCTTCTCCTAAAACAAAAACTTTTTTTTCAAAAAGCAAAGCTTCCATACCAACACTTGAATTTATTGTAATGATTGCTTTTGCATTTTGAATTAAGCTTTGTGTATCAATGTTATTTGCAAAATCAATAAAGGGGTGCTTTTGTGCAATTTTGTGTAGTTTTTCATAATTACTAACACGATCTGAGGGGTGTTCTTTAAAAATAAAGTGTTTTTTTAATTTATTTGCAATCTCAGAAATTAAAAAAAAGAGCTCTTCCATACCTTTAAAATTACTAAATTGAATAATTTGCGAATCATAAGCAACTTGAAAAGGAACAAAAATATACTCATTTGGCAAAGATGTATTTGTTGTTATCTGTTTTCCTACAAATTCTCTTTTTTCTAACGCTTTTGGCAACTCGTTGTAAGAAGATAAATTTTTATAAAAATTATAATCTCTAATAACGCTATTTAAAGCGTTTACTCCTTTACAATCAACTTGCGTTCTTTTTGGTAAAAAACCGTTTTCAAAAAAGAGTAGCTTTTTATTTAGTTTTTTTGCAATTATCTTGGCAATGTTTTGAGGATATTTAATACCATTCCAAAGCGCAACAATTTTTGGATTGTATCTTTTAATAGCGAATTCGTAATTTGCCCCAAAGTATGGAGTAATAGTTTTAATGTAAAGAGAGTAAAGCTTTGCTTTGTTATTTGGGTATTTACTTTGAATCTCTTTTAGTTTATAAGAGATATCATACTTTTTCAATGAGTAAAGAGGTAAAGATGGAGTAAAAACTTTGCATTTAAATGGAATATTTTGGCTTAAAAGTTTAAAATAGTCATATTGATGTTTATTTTGAGCAATAAATAAAATATCAATCATAAATTCCCTTGATATTTTTAAATCGTTTATGAAACCAATAATATTGGCTTGGATGCTTTTTTATCATCTCTTCTATAGTTGTTGCTTGCCACTGAGTAAAGCTTTGTGGAGTGTCTTCTTTGCTAAAACTCTTTGGCTCTAAAATTTCTAAAATATATTTTCCATTTGAATAATAACTAAAAATTGGCACAATTTGGGCTTGAAATTTTTGTGCTAAGGTTGTGATTGAGCGATTAAATTTTACCTTTTTGCCAAAAAATTTAACTTCTAAGGCTTTTGGAGAGTTTGAGTGTTGATCAATCAAAATTCCAACGGATTTTTTGGTTTTAAATGCTTTAAAAATCTCTTTTGCTGCATTTTGTTTGTTAACTGGTATTATGCCAAATAAAGAGCGGCTTTTTGAAAAAAATGCACCAATTGTTTTATTTTCAAACTCTCTCATAATAATAATCATTGGAATATATTTTGCTCCTATTATTTTTGCTGGCAACTCCCAATTACCAAAATGAGCTGTCATAAAAACGATTGGTTTTTGATTTTGAAGCGCTTTTTCTAAATTTTTTTTACCCTCAATTACAACTTTTTCTTCAAGCTCTTGTAAGGTTATGTTATTGCTTTTTATTAAATCGCTCAAATAAAAAGCAAAATTTTGATACATTTTTTGAGCAATTTTATTGCGCTCTTTTTGTGAGAGTTTTGGAAAAGCAATTGCTAAATTTTTTAATACTATTTTTTTTCTAAAAATATCACATTTATATGCTAAATTGCCTAAAAAATAGGCTCTTTTTTGTAACTTTTCTTTTGGTGTTGCTTGAATAATTTTTACAAAAGAGCTAAAAAGAGCTCCTTTAAGCCACTGCATTTGCTTCCTTTGCTTGGAGCTTAAATATAATTATAATA
>JALVTH010000048.1 GCA_027036015.1 Campylobacteraceae bacterium | reverse complement strand
CGATAATACTGTTTGTGTTAGAATGGTAGAAAGTGTTGATGGAATGACAGCAAATTTTGCGCACGTTCCTTTTGAAGTTTTAGAAAATATAAGTCGAAGAATTATTAATGAAGTAGATGGTATTAACAGAGTTGTTTATGATATCAGCTCAAAACCACCTGCAACAATTGAATGGGAGTAAAATTGCATACAAATAAGCCTAAATTTTCTATATTTAAAAATATTAAATATGCTATTGAGGGTGCAATTGTTACTATACGAAGCGAAAAATCTTTTCGCACCCAGCTTTTAATTATTTTTTTAATCGGTATTGCTTTAATATTTGTAAATATAAGTTTACTCAGTAAACTGATTCTTTTTTTCTCAACTTGGATTATTCTCATTGCCGAAGCTATGAATAGTGCGATTGAGCGAGTAGTGGATATGATTACAAAAGAATATCACCCCTTAGCAAAAGAAGCAAAAGATATTGGTGCTTTTGCTGTAATGCTTAGTTTTTTTCTTATTGCTGCAATTTGGACAATAACGCTATTTGTAGAGTTTAGTAAATGAAAAAAGTAGTTATTAGTAAAGAAGCTGCCAAAAAGCTTCGAGCAAAATTTTTATGGGTTTATAAAAATGAGATTATTTCTTCTGCAAATATTAAAAATGGTGAAATAGTAGAGATTTACTCTAAAAAAGGAGAGTTTTTAGCAAAAGGATATATTAATTTAAAAAGTCAAATAGTAATAAGAGTGCTTACTTTTCAAAAAGAAGAGATTAATTTTGATTTCTTTTTAAAAAAAATAAAAAAAGCTTTTTTAAAGCGACAATTTATTGCACAAACTACAAATAGTTTTAGAGCCATATTTTCTGAAGCAGATTTTTTGCCTGGACTCATCGTTGATAATTTTGACAATATTTTTGTAATTCAAATTAATACTTTGGGAATGGAACAATTTAGAAATTTTATTATAGAAGCTTTAATCCAACTAAAGCCAAAAGCAATATATGAAAAATCAGATGCAAAATCACGCCAAATAGAAGGTTTATCAACAAATGAAGGTTTTATTTACAAAAGCGCTCCTTATCTTGTAACAATAAAAGAAAATAGTGTAAAGTTTGCACTTGATTTGAAAAATTCACAAAAAACAGGCTTTTATTTAGATCAAAGAGCCAATAGAAAAATTGTTGCATCTTATGTTAATAAAGATTTTCAAGTTTTAGATCTTTTTTCAAATACTGGAGGATTTGGTATTTATGCAGGAGTTGCAGGAGCAAAGTTTATCAAATTTGTTGATATTTCACCAAATGCTTTAAACTTGATAGAGCACAATTGCAAACTAAATAATATTAAAAACTATGAAGTTGTTAAAGCAAATGTGTTTGATTTTTTAAAAAAGGAGAAAGAAACTC
This sequence comes from Campylobacteraceae bacterium, assembly GCA_027036015.1. Classification (GTDB taxonomy): domain Bacteria; phylum Campylobacterota; class Campylobacteria; order Campylobacterales; family Sulfurovaceae; genus JAADEQ01. Next base: position 25,176 of record JALVTH010000048.1, on the reverse strand, counting down.
AAATAAAATATGATTTAATTATTGTTGATCCACCTTCGTTTGCAAAAAGCAAAAAAGAAACAAAAGGAGCTCTAAGAGGCTTTAAATATCTACTTTTACAATCAATTGAACTTTTAAAAGAAAATGGCTATATTGCTTTGTTTTCTTGCTCTCATCATATAGGATTAAATGCATTAAAAGAAGTTACAATAGAAGCAGCTAGTGATAAAAAAGTCTCCTTAGAAGTTATTGAGCATCTTTTTCAAGATAAAGATCATCCATATATTTTAAATATTCCAAACTCTTTATATCTTACTGGTTTGTTTTTACAAAAAGTTTAGTAAATTAGACTAAACTTTTTTTATTGAAATATTATAAAAACTCTTGAAATTTTTGATAAAATGTTGTACAATTGCAAAAAAATTTTAAGGAGCACCAGCAATGGCAAAATATCAATATCAAACGGAAGTAGGGCAATTATTACATTTAATGACTCATTCACTCTATTCAAACACAGATATATTTTTAAGAGAATTAATTTCTAATGCCAATGATGCTCTTGATAAGTTCAACTATCTTCATTTGACTAATGAAAAGTTTAAAGAAGAAAAGTGGGAACCAAAAATTGTTATTAAAATAGATAAAGAAGATAACTCGCTCTCTGTTATTGATAATGGTATTGGAATGAACGAACAAGATTTGATTGAAAACTTAGGAACTATTGCAAAAAGTGGAACAAAAGCATTTTTAGAACAACTGCAAAAAAATAAAGAACAAAAAATCGATTCAAATTTAATTGGACAATTTGGAGTAGGGTTTTATTCTGTTTTTATGGTTAGCAATCATGTAGAAGTCATTACCAAAAAAGCGGGAGAAGAGAAAGCTTATAAATTTGTGAGTGATGGAAGCGGAGAATTTGAAGTTAATGAAGTAATTAAAGAAAGCCATGGAACAGTAGTTTATATAAAATTAAAAGATGATGCAAAAGAGTATCTTGAACCTTTTAAAATTAGAGAGATTGTAAAAAAATATTCAAATCATATCCCTTACAAAATTTATATGAAATATCAAGAAGAAACAACAAAAGATGGCAAAACGCAAAAAGAGGAAAAAAGTGAACTTATTAATGATGCAACCGCACTTTGGACTTTACCAAAAAGTCAAATTAAAGAAAAAGAGTATATTGAGTTTTACAAAACAACTTGGGGTGATTTTGAAGAACCACTAACTTGGATTCACACGATTGCAGAAGGAAGTATTGAATATAAAACACTTTTTTATATTCCTAAAAAGGCACCATTTGATATCTTTAGAGCCGACTTTACACCTGGTGTTAAACTTTATATCAAACGAACCTTTATTACCGATAAAGAAAAAGAGCTCTTACCACTTTATTTGAGATTTGTAAGGGGTATCATTGATAGTGAAGATTTACCACTTAATGTTAGTCGTGAAATTTTGCAAGAAAATAAAATTTTAGCCAACATTAAACAAGCTTCAATAAAGAAAATATTAAATACAATCAAAAAACTTCCAAAAGAAAAATTTGATATTTTTGTAAATGAGTATAATAAACTTATTAAAGAAGGAATCTATACAGACCATTTAAATAAAGAATTGCTTCTTGAAATTGTTCGTTATAAAACTACAGCTCATAATGATTATACCTCTTTAGATGAATATATTGAGCGAGAAAAAGAGAAAAAAGATAGAAAGAAAGAAATTTACTATATTATTGGAGAAAATGAAGATGTTTTACGCAACTCTCCATTACTTGAGAGTTTCAAAAAGAATGATTTGGAAGTTTTATTAATGACTGACAAAGAGCTTGATGAAGTTGTAACACCAAGTATTGGGGAGTATAAAGGTTGGAAGCTCGTTGATATTAGTTTAAATGAAGCTCCTTTAAATGAAGAGGAAAAAAAAGAGCTTGAAAAATTAGAAAGTGAATATAGCGCTTTAGTTACAAAATTTAAAGATATTTTAGGTGAAAATGTTAAAGATGTAAAAGTAACAAACCGCCTTGTAGAGAGCCCAAGCTGTGTTGTGCCAAATAATTCTGACCCAATGGCATCTATGAGACATCTTTTTATTCAAATGGGACAAGAACCAAAAATTGAATATATTTTAGAACTTAATGCTAAAAGTGATTTAATAAAAAAATTAAAAAATATTAAAGATGAAAAAATATTAGAAGAAAGTGCATGGGTTTTGCTTGATAGTGCGCGCATTGCAGAGGGGTTAGAGCCAATTAAAAGAGATAAATTTAGTAAAATTGTAACCTCACTTCTTTCTAAAGCTCTTTAAGCAAGCATTTGCTTGCTTTTTAATCTTTTTTGCTACAATTTCAAAAATTATTCAATTTTTTTGAAGGTACAAAATGAATCAAATAAAAGGAATATTTTTTTCTTTTTCCAAAGAGAAAAAAGCAACTGTTATTGCTACAGCAATGGCAACTTTTTTAGCTATTGTAAAACTTGTGGTTGGGTTACTTAGTGGTTCGGTTGCACTTTTGGCTTCAGCTATAGATTCGGTTTTAGATACTGCAATTTCACTTTTTAATTTTTTTGCCGTAAAAAAATCTGAAGAGGCAAGTAATGCAGAGTTTAATTATGGCAAAGGAAAAGTTCAAGCAATTGCTGGAGTGATTGAAGGAGTTGTTATTACTATTTCTGGACTTTTTATTATCTATCAAGCCATTAAAAAAATTATTACAAATGAACAAACCGCCTTACTTGGACCATCTATTTGGGTAATGATTATTTCTATTGTTGCAACTTGGCTTTTAGTTCGCTATTTGGAAAATGTTGCAAAAGAGACAAATAGTATAGTTGTTAAATCAGATGCTTTACATTATAAAACAGACCTTTTAAGCAATGGAGCAGTATTGCTTTCACTCTTTTTAGTAGCATTAACTCATTTGGAATTTATTGATGCACTATTTGGTTTAGGAATTGGCATGTATATTATCTATTCAGCATATGAAATTATCCACGAAGGCATTGCAATTTTACTTGATCGTGCACTTGATCCACAAATCGTTGCAAAGATTGGAGAAATAATTGCTAATATGCCAGAGGTTAGAGGGTATCATTGGCTCAAAACAAGAACTGATGGAAAACACAATTTTGTTGAAATGCATTTAGTTTTGGATCCTCAAATGACCATAGAAGAAGCTCATAAAATTGCAGAAAAGATGATTTGCAAAATTGTAGCCCTTGATAAAGAAAAAGGATGGCTTATTACTCCTCATTTTGATCCACATGATGATGAAGAGATGAATATAAGATTTTTCAATGGAAATACAAGCTGTGAAGAGTGATATCTTTTTATGCTCGCCCAAAAAATTTGAGGGAGTTTTTTCTCTTCCTACCATTGAATTTAAACTGATAGCAAATGAACTAAATTTAAATGAAATTGATACAATATTATTTAGTTCTAAACAAGCAGTTATTTTTGCAAATAAATTAAATCCTGCATGGAAAGAGCGTTTTATTATTGCTGTAGGTCCTGCAACTGCTAAAATGGCAAAAGAACTTGGTGCAAAAGAGATTTATTATCCAAAAAACTATTATGGAAAAGAGTTAGCAAAAGATGTTTTAAAATATTTTCAAAAGAAAAAAATTCTTTATATTCGTCCAAAAATTATTTCGTTTGATTCCAAAACTTTTTTACAACGCCATGGCATCTTTATTAAAGAAGCTATCATTTATGAGACAATTTGTAAAAAATATAAAAATTTCTCTTTACCAAAAAATGTAATTATTATTTTTACTTCACCTTCAACCATTGAGTGTTTTTTTAAAAGTTTTGAGTGGGATGAGAGTTTTAAAGCAGTTGTTATTGGCAAAAGCACTCTAAAAAAACTACCTCAAAATATCAATGCATTTGTTGCAAAAGAGCCAACAATTGATGCTTGTGTAGAATTAGCAAAAAGTTTGCAATAATTTGCACTATTTTTCTTTTTTTCTATTTTAAATTTGCTTTTTTTATGTTATAATTATCCATATATAAAAGAAAGTTTTAAAAATTATATTAAATGTTCTTTTTAAGATTTATTTAAGTAGTCCTGGGTGGTTCGCACATTGCATATGGGGTCCAACACAAAAAATGTAGGAGGACTGGTAGCAAAGCCTGTGTGTGGGTGGCTTCGTTTGAGCCAGGCTATGCCGGCGAGAAGTTGCCCCCTAAGGGCTTTCTCCCTCCTCCATCGTTGGCTCATGGGGCCGACACAAGTAAAAGACGGCCACCTGGGTACTAAAATCTTACTTCTTTTTTCTCCTTTTGATATTTCTATCTCCAAAATTACTTCAAAGTTAAGTAAAGCCTTTAGTTGCTATAATTTTAAAAATTTAAACATTGGAGTTAGAATGGACATTTTAATTGTTGGAAGTGGTGGAAGAGAATATGCTATTGGATATGCGTTAAAAAATGACCCAAATGTAAATAAAATCTATTTTGCCCCAGGAAACGGTGCTACCGATAAGTTAGGTGAAAATATTACTATAAGCGATTATAAAGAGTTGGCAAAATTTGCAAAAGAAAACAAGATTGATTTAACATTAGTAGGGCCAGAAGCTCCTTTAGTTGATGGAATAGTTGATATTTTTAAAGAAGAAGGGTTAATCATTTTTGGTCCAAGCAAAGCTGCCGCTCAACTTGAAGGCTCAAAAGTTTTTATGAAAAATTGTTTACAAAAATATGGCGTTCCTACTGCAAGATATATTGAAACCTCATCGCTTGAAGAAGTAAAAGAGTTTATTAAGAGTTTAAAAGAACCAATTGTAGTAAAAGCTGATGGGCTGTGTGCTGGAAAAGGGGTAATTATTGCCAAAACAAAAGAAGAAGCAATAAATGCTGCAAGCGATATGCTTAGTGGAAAAAGCTTTGGTGATGCTGGGAAAAAAGTGGTTATTGAAGAGTATTTAGATGGATTTGAACTCTCTGTTTTTGCAGTATGTGATGGAAAAGATTATGTTATTTTGCCAGCAGCACAAGATCATAAAAGATTGCTTGATAATGACGAAGGTCCAAACACTGGTGGTATGGGAGCTTATGCTCCAACTCCATTAGCAACGCCAGATCTACTTAAAAAAGTAGAAGAAAAAATTATAAAACCAACGCTAAATGGTTTAGCACAAGATAACATTCCTTATACTGGAGTACTTTTTATTGGACTAATGGTAGTTGACGATGAACCATACGTGCTTGAATACAACGTTCGCTTTGGAGATCCAGAATGTGAAGAGTTGATGGTGCTTTTTGATTCTAGTGTAGCTGATATGCTTTATAAAGCGGCAACTGGAAACTTAAAAAAAGCCGAGGTAAAATTTAAAGAAAATACCTATGCTGTAGGAGTAGTTCTTGCAAGCAAAAACTATCCTTATGGCAAAAGTGAACCAGCTGAAATTATAATTGATGAAATTGTTCATGAAGATTTAAAAGAAAACTCTTATATTGCATATGCTGGTGTTAGCAAAGATGAAGAAGGAAAACTTTTAGCAACTGGTGGTAGAGTGTTAGTTTGCGTTGGACTTGGCAACTCTATTAAAGAAGCACGTGATAGAGCCTATATGTTAGCTGGGCAAGTTCATTTTGCTGGTAAAAAGTGTAGAATGGATATTGCACATCAAGCCTTAAAGTAAAAATATGGAAAAAGTTCGATACTCTTCAATTTTAAAGCGAGCCATAGCAATGACGATTGATGATATAATCGTCTCTTTTCTTTTTATTATCATTTATTTTGATCAAATTAGATCCCTTACAACAGCTGAGGCGATGATATATTTTTTAAGTAGCTCACTTTGGGTAATTTTGCTTTTGAAAGTGCTTTATCATGGCTTTCTAATTGGCAATAACGGAGCAACGCTTGGTAAATATTTAATGAAAATAAGAGCTCTTGATGAAACAACTTTTGAAGTAATTGGATATAAAAGAGCATTTATAAGAGCATTTGTTCGCGAAATTGGAGAAAGCTTTTTTTATTTCACCTTTTTTTATGCCTTTTTTAACAAGAAAAATCAAACATTACATGATAAAATCGTAAATTGCGTGGTTATTGATGTATAAAAGATATATTTTACCATTTTTTTTGATTAGCAATATTGTTGCAAATGAAGTGTATGAAGACGTAATTGTTTATTCGCAAGAAATGCATCAAAACCCACAAGAAGTCACGCTTGATGGCTTTGTAAAAATTGATTACGAAAACAAAATTTTAACGGCAGATCATGGAATTTATTATATTAATCAAAAAAAACTCATTTTAAATGATAATGTCGTAATTATAGACAACGAAACGCATGAAAGAATCAATGCTGATCAATTAACCGTATATACCAAAAATAAACATCTCATTTTCAAAAACTTTTTTCGTATCGACAAAGATGGAGTATGGCTCAAAGCAAAAAAGGCTCAAAAAAAAGAAAACAAATATTACTTTCACAATGCACTATTTTCCAGCTGTGAGTTAAAAAATCCAGATTGGAAAATTAAGTTTAAAAAAGCAATTTATAATTTAGATAAGAAAAAATTAAAACTTTATGGCGCCATCCCTTACATTAAAAGTTTTCCTTTTTTCTATTTTCCCTATTTGCCAATTTATCTTAATAAAGAGCGAAGAAGTGGCTTTTTAACGCCTTTTTTCTCCTATAACGCAAATGATGGCTTTTTATACATGCAGCCATACTTTTGGGCTATTTCAAAGTCAAAAGATTTAGAAATAGTTCCACAAATTAGAAGCAAAAGAGGATATGGAGTTTATGCAACTTATCGCTTTGTAGACGAAAAAGACTCGTTTGGAAAAATAAGGGTTGGCTATTTTAAAGATAAGAAAGCATATACAAAAACACACTCTTTAGCTTACAATAAACACTATGGGATTGAACTTTTTTATAAAAACAACTCTTTATTTGATGCATTAAAGAAAAAAGGCTTTAGTAACAAACTTTACATTAATGCAACAACTTTTAACGATAACGAATATTTTACTATGCAAGAAAGAGATCTACTCTCTCACCACACGCTTGGAAACTTTTATGAGAGTAGACTTAATTACTTTATTAAAAACGAAAATATTTTTAGTGGAATCTATTTTAAATATTATAAAGACACAACAAGTAAAGATAATACTCAAACTTTGCAAATTTTGCCTCAGTTTCAAGTCCATTTACCAACAAAAACCTTTCTTTTACCAAACTTTTATTATAGTGGCAATCTTTTAATTACAAATTACACCAGAAAAAAAGGTACAAAAGCTTTTAAAATACAAGGAAAAGTTCCCATTGGTTTCCATATCTCATTATTTAATGATTATTTAAGTATCAATACAGAAGAAGAGCTAGTTGCTACGGGATACGATTTTTATAACGTGCCATTAAATGAAAAAAAATATAGCTCAGTGGTTTTAAACTCTAAATTAGATTTTTATACTGATTTAGTAAAGCGCTATAAAAATGCAACCCATTTTATCTTTTTTAATGCTACTTTAACAAAAAGCACTTTTTTAGCTCAACATTGGATGAGATATGCGCAAATTCCAAAAGAGCTTAAAAACGACTTTGTTGATTTCGTTCCTACAAAAACTACTGCAACTTTAAGAATGCACCATTACTATTTAAAAGACAATTCTTTCAATATCAATTACATATTAGAATCACATTATGATGTAGATGCAAAGGAGTTTAGAGATTTAAATCAAGAATTATGGATTAACTATAAAAATTGGTCTTTTTATTCTAAACTCAATTATTCTTTTTTATACCACAAAGCAACGGATGTTTATAATAGTTTAGGTTATTCTAACGGCAAATATGGGCTTTCGTTAGGATTTTTATGGAAAAAAGATTTATTAAGTTTAGAAACAATTACAAAAGAGCTTGATTTAAATGGATATTACAATTATAATTCAAATTTAAACTTTCGTGCAAGTGCAGCGTATAATCTAAAAGATAGACATCTTAAAACGTGGGAAGTTGGAACCTTTTTTAAAAGAAGATGTTGGAGCATAGATTTTACTTTTGGACAAAACATTATACCTGTTATTAAAAGCGGAGGCAAAAGAGGCTCAATTGCAAATAATTTTTTCTCTATACAATTTAGAATCTTACCCTTTAATATAGGAAACTAAATGAATGAAGAAAATATTAAAAAGGCTCTTCAAATTTTAGAACTTCCACCCTTTATTACTCAAGAGGAGATAAAAATACAATATAAAAAACTCTCAAAAAAGTTTCATCCAGATCTTAGCAAAAATAATGGAGAAAAAATGAGCCAAATTAATCAAGCTTATAAAATTTTAATGGATTATATTAAAAATTATCGATACTCTTTTGATGATGAAGAGATTGCAAAACAATTACCCCATATTCATTTTAATAAAAAATTTAAAATGTAAAATTTACTTCAATTTATTTTGAGGATAAGTTTTAATTAGGGTAAAATACGCTTAAAATTTGAAAAAGTTAATCATAGAAAGGTACAAATGAGTAATATCGTAAAAATTAACTACAACAATTTAGATGAAATTTATGAATTTAACAAAGTTGCAAGACAAGCTGATGGGGCAGTTTTGTATAAACATAAAGATGCTGTATTGCTTGCAACTGTAACCGTTGATAAAGAAACATCGCCTGAAGATTTTTTGCCTTTAACCGTTCAATATTTAGAAAGATCCTATGCAGCAAATAAAATTCCTGGGGGATTTGTAAAAAGAGAATCAAAACCGGGCGATTTTGAAACTTTGACTGCAAGAATTGTTGATCGAGCCTTAAGACCGCTCTTTCCAAAAGATTTTGCAAATGGTGTAATTATCACAATTATGGTACTAAGTAGTGACGATAGCGTTGATTTACAAATAGCAGCACTTCATGCGGCCAATGCTGCACTTTTTGTCTCTTCTTTACCAATTCAAAAATCAATTGCCGCCATTAGAGTAGCAAAAGTCGATGAAAATATCATCTACAATCCTACACTTCAAGAATTAGCAAAAAGCACTTTAGATCTTTTAGTGGTGGGAAGTGGCGAAAGTATTGACATGATCGAAATGCGTGCGCTCTCAAGCAAAAAAGATGGAAAGTTTTTTGTAAACGAAATGCATGAAGATGAATTAATTACTATTTTAAAAGAAATAAGTCCAAAAATTAATGAAGCTTCTTTACTTTATGCGAAAAACTTTACGCCTTTTAAAGCTAAAGATCTTTTTGAAGTTGAATACAAACAAATCAATCCAAATATTTTAGATTTTATTACTTCCCACTATTACGAAAAAATCCACGATGCAATTCTTTCTATGTCAAAAAGCGAAAGAATGGATACACTCGATGAAATTTTAGAAAAAGTTTACGAAAAGTTGCAAGAAGAAAGCTTTGAAGAGCTTGATATAAAAAATGCTTTCTATCATATCGTAAAAAGGCAAGTTAGAAGCCTTCTTTTAAAGAAACAACGCCTTGATGGAAGAAAGGTTGACGAGGTTCGTCCAATCGATATTGAAACTAATATTTTACCATCAGTTCATGGTTCTGTTCTTTTTACTCGTGGCGAAACGCAAGCCTTGGTTACAGCAACTTTAGGAGATAAAAAAGATGCTCAAATTTATGAACTCTTAACAAGCCACACTATTCAAAATGAAAACTTTATGGTACATTACAACTTTCCTCCATTTAGCGTAGGAGAAGCAAAACCAATTAGCGCACCAAGTAGACGCGAACTTGGTCATGGAAATTTGGCCAAAAGGGCGCTTGAGCCAACGTTAGATTTAGATGCAAATGAAACGATTAGAATCGTTTCTGAAATTTTAGAGAGTAACGGATCTTCTTCGATGGCAACGGTTTGTGGCGGTTCTCTTGCTTTGCATGCTGTTAAAGCTAATGTTAAAAAATTGGTTGCTGGCGTTGCCATGGGTGTTGTTGTGGAAGATGAGGATAATTTTGTTATACTAACCGATATTATGGGTATAGAAGATCACTTTGGTGATATGGATTTAAAAGTTGCAGGAACTAAAGATGGAATTACTGCAATGCAGCTTGATATTAAATTAGAGGGCTTAAATTTAAATATTCTTTCTCAAGCTCTTAAGCAAGCAAGAAAAGCACATTTTCACATTTTAGAAATTATGCAAAAAGCAAAAGAAGGGATTGTCCCAAATAAAACTTTGCCAAGCTCTATTAGCTTCGAAGTCTTACAAAGTGACGTTCCAATTATTATTGGAAAAGGTGGCAGCACTATTCGATCAATCATTGATAAGTTTAATGTAACGATCGATATTGATAGAGAAAAAGGTATCGTAAAAATTAGTGGGGCTTCAGTTGAAAAAGTAGAAGAAGCAAAAGAGTATATTTTAGAACTTCTTAAAAGCTTTTATTAAAATTTGGCTTTTACCGAAAGCCAAATTTAATTAAATCATCTTTTGCAAAAGGCATGTAAGATTTTCTTGTAATTACGATTTTTGTCTCTCCAATTTTTGCCCAATGATAAATTACTGGAATGTCTTTTGGGGCAATGTGAATACATCCATGAGACATCCAATTGATACTTCCCATATGTAAAGCATGCCCTTGATTGGTAAAAAAGATAGCAAAATCCATATTATCAACGCCATTTTCTTCAGGATATTTTTTAGACATATAGTGTCTTGCTTTTCTTAAAACCGTATAAATTCCACTTGGTGTTTTATAATCGTCTGCTCCTGAAGTAATAATACCAGTCCACCATACGATTCCATCTCTATCTACGGCGTAAAAACGCCCGTCACTTCCTGGTTCTCTTACCGATACTACGATAAACTCTTGCCCCTTTAAATCTACCGTCTCAAGCAAACTACCATTATCATCTAAAACTTCAAATTTTGTTTTACTAACTGGTTTTACTACTTTTGCTTCAAGCAAAGGTATAAAAAGTAAAAAAAGAGCAAGAAAAATTTTTTTCATATCTAAAATCCTCAATAATATTTACTTTTGCTAAGATTGTATCAAAATTTTATTAAGATTTTAAGTTAAATTAACAAAAAAGTGTGTATAATTGCTTTCGCAGTTTAGGTGATAAGTAGGGATACGCAAGCCGAACGGACCTAAACGAACTTTTAAGTAGAAGGATAAAGAATGAAAAAGTTTTTCTTACTATTTTTCGCATTAGGTGCTTTTGCTTTCGCTGGTGAAGGTGGAGCAGATATGATTAAAGCTTATTCAGTAGTAGCTGCAGGCGTTGGTCTTGGTTTAGCAGCGCTTGGTGGTGCGATTGGTATGGGTCACACTGCAGCAGCTACTATTGCTGGTACTGCAAGAAACCCAGGTCTTGGTAGCAAATTAATGACAACAATGTTCATCGCATTAGCGATGATCGAAGCGCAAGTTATCTATACTCTTGTAATTGCGCTTATTGCACTCTACTCAAATCCTTTCTTAGGATAATTTTAAAAGGAGCTTTTGCTCCTTCTTTTTAAAATGCGGTAGTGGTGGAATTGGTAGACACGCAAGGTTGAGGGCCTTGTGGGCATTAGCCCGTGGAGGTTCGAGTCCTCTCTACCGCACCATATAAACTTCAAATTACCTAAAATCGATAACTTCTTATAACAAAAATTCCCACTTTTTACCACAAATTATTTAAAAAGTCCCAAAAATTCAAGTTTCTATAAGAATAGTGCCTTATAATTAACATATATTTAATTTTTTGTAAAGGATTGCTATGACAAAAGCTCAATTTGTTGAACTCTACAAGCAAAAGGGTAACTTCCCTAGTAAAGCAGCAGCAGAAAAAGCATTAAAAGCTTTTTTAGATTCTATCACTGAAGTGTTAGTGAAAGGTGATAGTGTTACATTTACTGGTTTTGGAACTTTTGCAGCAGTTGACGTTCCAGAAAAAACTGGTAAAATCCCAGGAAGTGACAAAACTTATACAAAACCAGCTCATAAAGCACCAAAATTTAAAGCTGGGAAAAATTTAAAAGAAGCTGTAGAAAAAGGTGCATAAATTTAGCCTCCTTTTTTGGAGGTTCTTCATAAAAGAGTTTTATTAAATCTCTTTTAGTGCTTTACCCACTTTTTAATCTTTTCAAAAGTTTTTTCAAAAATACTTTTTTGTGGTTTACTCTCAACACCGAAACTTTCTTGTAACTTTTTAATTAATTCTTTTTGTTCGTTATTTAATTTTTTTGGATAAATTATTTTAATTTGCGCAATAAATCGACCTCTTTTACTTGGATTGTTTACAAAAGGAACCCCTTTGTTGTAAAAAATAAAATGCTCTTTATCTCTTACTTTTGGATTTAATTTAATAGAAAGCTCACCTTCAAGTGAAGGAACTTTAATTTCTTCAGAAAGTAATACTTGCGTAAAGAAAACAGGAACTTCAATATAAATATCATTTCCATCGCGAATAAAATGCTCATCATCTGTAATATTAAAATGAATATATAAATCACCTCTAAATCCACGATTATCAACATTTCCTTTTGCTGGTACTCTTAATCTATTCCCAATATCAACACCCGCTGGAATTGAAACTTTAATGCTTTCTTCATTAACTTTTGCTCCACTTCCTTTACAACTTGAACATTTTTGAACAACTATTTCTCCACTACCTTTACACTGTGGACACTCTTGAGCAAATGTCATAAAACCTTGACGCATAACGATTTGTCCATGTCCACCACAATAATCACAAGTTTGAACCTTTCCTCCTTTTCCATGACACTCTTTACAAGGAGTTTTATAATAAATATTTACCTCTTTTTCGCAACCAAATATGGCTTCATTAAATTCTAAATCTATTTCTATGTCAATATCAAGAGGGTAGGGCATTGAACTTTTTTGTCTACGACTACTGCCAAATCCAAAAGCTTCACCAAACATGGAGTTAAAAATATCCATAAATTCATCCATAGAACTGCTTCTAAAGCCACCTCCTTGATTTTCTAAGCCCTCTTTGCCATACAAATCATACATTCTTCTTTTCTCTTCGTCACTTAAAACAGCATAAGCTTCGTTAATTAATTTAAACTTCTCTTCTGCTTCTTTATTGCCTGGATTTTTATCGGGATGATATTTTAGGGCTAATTTTCGATACGCTTTTTTAATTTCTGCTAAAGTGGCATCTTTAGAAACTTCTAAAATCTCATAATAACTTAATTCCTCCATATTTGGTCACCTTTTGTAAAATTTTTGCGTAATTTTATCACATTTTTATATAATAACACACAAAAAAAAGGTTAAATATGATTGTACATATCGTTTTTTTTAAAGCAAAAGAAACTACTACAAAAAAAGAGTTACAAAGCTTAAAAGAAGAGTTAGAATCTCTTCCAAAAGAGATTAAAGAAATTACATTTTACGAAGTAGGGCTTAATTTTTCTAGTTCTCCAAGAGCCCTTGATATGGCTCTTTATTCAAAATTTCATACAAAAGAGGATTTAAAAGCTTATGCAAATCATCCAGCTCATTTACAAGTAAAAGAGAAAATTGAAAAACTGTGTGAATTTACACAAGTTGTCGATTATGAAATCTAAAGCTCTAACGCATTTTAAAAATTTAGTTGAAGCATTTAACGCACTCCCAGGAATTGGGAAAAAAAGTGCAACCAAATTAGCTTATGCCATTGTTACGCAACATCGTTTTGAAGGGGCAAAATTAGCCCATGCCATTGAGAGTGCAATAGAGCATATTGGACGCTGCGCGCGATGTAATAATTTAAGCGAAGATGAGTTGTGTTATATTTGTTCTGATCCCTTTAGAGATAAAAGTAAAGTTTGTATCGTTGAAAGTGCTAAAGATTTATTAACCATTGAAGAAGTAGGACAATATGATGGATTATATTACGTTTTAGACAATGGCGACGAACTTGACATTGAACATTTAAAAGAGGCTCTCAAAGAAGCAGATGAAGTTATTTTTGCCTTTGCTCCTTCTATTGCAAGTGATACAATGATGCTTTATATTGAAAATGAGTTACAAGATTTAAATTTAATTTTTAGTAAAATTGCTCAAGGCGTTCCAACAGGAACAGCTCTTGAAAACGTCGATACCCTCTCACTTGCAAGAGCATTAGAAGATAGAGTTAAGCTATAATTGCTTTTCCGCCAACAAAAAGGGCTTTTGCTTGCTTGTTTGATAAAATTGAATAAAGAGCAATATCGTTTTTATCGTTAATTTTTGGTAGAGAAAGAATTGTAAAATCTGCAAAATACTCTTTTTCAATCTTTCCAATTGGCATTTTTAAAGCTTTTGCCCCATTAACTGTAACCGCATCAATAAGTTTTTTGGCCATTTCTTGTAAATTTTTCTCATAATGCATCATTAAAGCTGCTTGCATCTCTTCTAAAATAGAAAGTGAATTATTTGAACTTAATCCATCTGTTCCAAGCAATAAATTTTTAATACCATCAATTGCTAATTTTCCACAACTTAAGAAACGATTTGATCTTGGGCAATGAATAATTGAATGTTCATATTTATTAATATATTCTATCTCTTTTTCGTTTGCTTGTACACAATGCGTAAACATTGTTGGTATATCGTTAAAAGCATTTAAAAATTCATTAATATTCGTTACTGGTTTATTGGTACTAAAATATTTTTCAAAAAAATCTTTAAAAGCTCCTTTTGCTTCTTCTAACCATTCTCTTTCATATTTGCTCTCTAAAAAGTGCGCACTAACTAAAAATTTTTGCTCTTTTGCAATTTTTAATACTTCACGCAATAAAACAGGATGAACAGAATAGGGTGAATGAATAGCAATAGCTGGATGAAAATTCGAAGAATTATATTTTATAGATTCTTGCAATCGTTGCTTAAAGTCATTAAATAATACATCAATCATTGCTGGACTTGAACCTATAACTTCATTAAAATAGATAACTCTTTGGGGCGTTTTTAAACAAGCTTGCAAATCAATTCCAAAACTTGAAATTGCTCCAAAAGTTGTTACACCACTTAAGAGCATTTGATTAATGGCTTCAAAAATAAATTCTTGATTATTTAATACTTCATTAACTAACTCTTCTCGATATCGAATGACGCTATCAAGCCAAAGCATAAAATCACCAAGTTTTAAAGTAGCTCTATTAGCACTAAATTCTAAATGCGTATGCATATTAATAAAACCAGGATAAAGCACTGCATCTTTATATTCGTAAACTTTAGTATTTGGATATTTTCTTTGCAATTTTTCAACTTCTTCTATTTCTTTTATTTTATCTTCAAAGGCAATTGCCATGTTTTCAAGAAATTTCCCATCTTTATAAATAAAAGTAGCAGTAATTATATTCATTTATCTCACCTTTTAAAGAGTTTCTAACAACAATTTGTTTAAAATGATAGCAAATTTTTTAAAAAGGTAGGTTATGAAGGTAGTAGTAATTCAAGGACCAAATCTTAATATGTTAGGCGTGAGAGAGCAACACATCTATGGACCAATGAAACTTGAAGATATCCATCAGCAAATGAAAAACTTTGCAGATCAAAACGGAATTGAAATTGAATTTTTCCAAAGCAATTTAGAAGGAGAAATTGTAGATAGAATTCAAGAGTGCCTTGGTGATGCAGATGGTATCATTATTAATCCAGCTGCATATTCGCATACTTCAATTGCAATTCGTGACGCAATTGCTGCAGTTGAAATTCCAACTATTGAAGTGCACATTAGCAACATTCACGCAAGAGAGGATTTTAGAAAAAAATCAATTACTGCAGAAGTTTGTGCTGGGGTAATTGCTGGAATGGGACCATTTAGCTACCACTTAGCAATGATTGCAATTTTGCAAATTATGCAAGAGATTAAAGCAATTAAAGAGCAGCAACAACAGCAACAACAAAATGGCTAATAATTACATCATTTACCAAAATGAAAATGCACTCTATTATGAGTGCACCTATAGTTGCGATAACGCAATCTTTTTGCGTTTGAATGATTGCAATTACTTCTTTACTGATGGACGCTACGAAATAGAAGCCAAAAAAGCGATTAAAAATGCCGAGGTTCTTATTAGCTCTAATATTTTAGAAAGCCTCATAGAAGTTTTAAGAAAAGAAAAGATTAAAAAAATCACAATTGATCCAAAAGAGTGGGATCTTTTTGCTTTTGAAAAACTAAAAACTCTTTCAATTCAATTTGAATTTGAACCCGACTTATCGCACAAAAAAAGAATTAAAAAAACTCAAGAAGAGATTAAATTGTTAAATAAAGCAGCAAAAATTGGAAAAAAGGCTTTTGGAGAAATTGCTTTAATGTTGCAAAACAATGTTGGCCTTAGTGAAAAAGAGCTCAATTTTAAAGCAGAAGCTATTTTACGAGAATTTGGAAAAAGAGCCTTAAGTTTTGAACCAATTTTAGCAATAAACCAAAATGCGGCAAAACCTCATGCCATACCTTCAAATAAAAAACTAAAAATAAACGATTTAATCTTACTTGATGCTGGAATTAAATATAAGCGATATTGTAGTGATAGAACAAGAACTGCTTTTTTTAAAGAAGGTTTTTCTTTTGGTAAAAAACAACACTTTAGTAAAAAAAAGATTCAAAAAGCATATGATATTGTCTTAAAAGCTCAAGAAGCAGCAATTAAAAAAGCAAGAAGTGGCATGAAGGCTAAAGAGATTGATAAAATAGCAAGAGAAATTATTGATAAAGCAGGCTATGGAAAATATTTTGTCCACTCAACTGGTCATGGAGTAGGGCTTGACATTCATGAAATGCCTTATATTTCACCAAAAATTGATACAATCATAGAAGATGGAATGGTTTTTACCATAGAGCCAGGAATTTACATTGAAGGAGCTTTTGGAATAAGAATAGAAGATATGGTAGTTATGCAAAAAGGCAAAGCTCAAGTTTTAGGATAAAGATGGCTTATTTAGCAAAAAAAATCTCTAAGAGAGAAACTCTTTATAAATCAACTCTTTTCCCAAAACTTTTTAAAAAAAGTTGTAAAAAAAATATAGTTTTAGTTGGTATTGGGGGAAATATTGGCGATAGCAAGAGAAGATTTGAAAAACTTATCTTTTTTTTGCAAAAAGAAAAACGAATCAAACTTATTGTAACCTCTATCATTTATAAAAACCCTCCTTTTGGATATTTAGAACAAAACGACTTTTACAATACTCTTTTTATAATTTCAACTTCTCTCTCTCCTAAAAAATTGATGCAATATCTCTTAAGCGTAGAGAAAAAATTTAAGCGAAAACGCCTTTTTAAAGATGGTCCACGCACATTAGATTTAGATATTATTTTGTATAATAAGCTAAAGGTTCAATACAAAAAGTTTCTTATCGTTCCACATCCTAAATGGCAAGAGAGAAAAAGTGTACTTTTGCCACTGCAATATTTAAAAGGGAGTTCATGCTTAAAGAAAGTTTTATAGCGCCAACACCACAAGAAGCATATAAACTGGCTTTACAAAAATATAAATCATTAGATAATTTCAAAGTGATAGAAGCTGCTCAAATTTTAGAAGATGGAAAGATTAAAGCAAAAATTACCATTGAAGTTGATGAAGAAACCTTTAATAGTGCACTAAACATAAGTGAAGAAGAGCAGCTTATTTTAGAAATGAATGAATTAAAAGATAAAATTGCCAGAATGAAAAGCGCACTCAATCCTAACGAAAAATCTCAAAACTCTTTAGCTTTGCAAGAGGTTAAAGCCATTTTAACCAAAAGAGGATTGCAAAAAAAATGGGTTGATGCCATGCTTGATCCTTTTTTAAAAACGCAACTTGCTCATGATAAAGATTTACTCCTTTCTTTTGTATTAGAAGAGATAGAAGAGGCTATAAAAATCGAAAAAGACCCATTAAGTGCATCTATTTTTCTTTTTGTAGGACCAACTGGCGTTGGCAAAACAACAACTTTAGCAAAATTTGCTCATTGGGCAAAAAAACTTAAACAAACGCAAAATCTTTCTTTTATTAATTTGGATAATTTTAGAGTTGGAGCTTATGAACAACTCAAAGCCTTTGCTACAATGCTTAAAGCTAACTATTTTGATCCAAACTCAGCTCAAGAGTTACAAGAGATTTTAGAAAAAAGTCAAAATAATGAATTAATTTTTATTGATACTGCAGGCAATTCTCCATATGACGTAGAAAAAATTTTTGACAAAGCAAATATTATAAAAGCTTTAAAAGTGCAAAAAGAAAAGTTTAAACTCTTTTTAGTCGTATCGGCTAATGCAAAATTTGATGATTTAATGCAAAATTATACCAGTTTTTCTTTTTTAAATTTAGATTCACTTATTATTACAAAAATTGATGAAACAACCAACATTGGTAATATTTTAGCCTTTTTATTAGAAGTAGAATTACCAGTTAGCTTTTTGACAACAGGGCAAAACGTACCTCAAGATTTTGAATTAGCTACCAAAAGAAAAATTTTAGATATTTTTATGGGTGAAATTAAATAAATCTTTTGTTAATTTTTTTCTTAAGAGATTAAATTTTATGTTATGATTATAAAAAAATTTTCTAAAAAAATATAAGGAGTTACTATAAAACGAGTATTAGTAGGATTAAGCGGGGGTGTTGATTCAAGCGTTACAGCTATATTGTTAAAAGAGCAAGGATATGAGGTTATTGGCGTTTATATGCAAATGCACTCCATCGATAGATTACACAAAGCTAACATTAAAAAAGCCCAAAAAGTAGCTTCTTATTTAGATATACCTTTTTACGTTCATAACATCGAAGATGCTTTCTATGAAGAGGTATATGATTATTTTATACAAAGCTATAAAGATGGACTCACTCCAAATCCTTGTGTCGTGTGCAATCGCCAAATAAAATTTGGGAAAATGCTCGAATTTGCCAATGAGCTTGAGTGTGATTATATTGCTACAGGCCATTATGCAAGAGTAAAAGATAGCTTTTTTTATAAAGGAATAGATTCAAAAAAAGATCAAAGCTATTTCTTAGCCAGAGTAAAAAAAGAAGTCGCAAAAAGAGCTATTTTCCCACTTGGAGAGTGGATCAAAGAAGATGTTAAAAAATATGCTTTTAAGATTCCACTTTTAAGAGAAATAGCCACACAAAAAGAAAGTAGCGAAATTTGTTTTGTAGAAAATAGTTACATTGATATTTTAAAAGAGCATACAAGAACTAATATGCCAGGCGTGGTAAGAGACTTAAAAGGTAGAAAAATTGGACACCACAAAGGCTACATGCACTATACGATTGGAAAAAGAAGAGGCTTTTTTGTTAAAGGAGCTCATGAACCACATTACGTTGTTAACATTGATGCTACAACCAATACTTTATATGTAGGAAAAAAAGAAGATTTAGCTAAAAAAGAGATTGTTATTAGTGATATTAACTTATTTATTGATGAAAAAGAGTTTGAATGTGAAACAAAAGTGCGCTATAGAACTGAAGGTATTAAAGCTCATGTAAAGATTCATAATAATATTGGCTTAATTAATTTAGAAAAACCAGCCTATGGAGTTGCAAAAGGACAATTTGCCGTATTTTACGATGGAGATAAGTTACTTGGGGGTGGAGAAATTATAGATGTTTTAGATTAACCAAAGCAAAAGCTTTGGCTTAAAGAATGGTAACATCTTCTGCTTGTGGTCCTTTAAGGCCTTGCCCTACTACATAAGAGACTCTTTGTCCTTCGCGTAATGAAACTCTTCCACCATGTGGATTGTTTACTTGACGAAAATGGACAAAAATATCGCCTTTTCCATTTTCTTGCGTAATAAACCCATAACCTTTTTCATCATTAAACCACTTTACAGTACCTTCTAATCTTTCTGACATAAAACTAACCTTACTAAAAATATATTTAGAAAGAAGATGAATAAGAAGCACAAAAGCAGCACTAAAACTTAAACATCTCATTTCTACTTCTCATTATAGCATCTTTTTATTTTGAAAAGATAAAAATTAAAGAAAAAGCAAATTTTATGTATAATTTATCCACTTTTTTAAAGGAGGTTATCATGAGAGACGACTATGGTTTATCAATTTGGGGTGAAAATAATTTTGAAATTGAAGAAGATAAAGTAGTTGTCTCTTATGGTAAAAAACCTTCTCTTCTTCAAATAACACAAGAAATTAGAGAAAAAGGTTATAAAGGTCCTATTTTACTTCGCTTTCCTCATTTAATTAAAAAACAAATTGATTCACTATTTAGCGAATTTCAAAGAGCATCGAAAGAATTTAACTATAAAGGAACTTTTAATGCTGTTTTTCCTTTAAAAGTTAATCAATTTCCCAATTTTGTTAATGAAGTTATAGCAGTTTCTAAAGAGTATAATTATGGTTTAGAAGCTGGAAGCAAAGCTGAACTCATCATTGCAATGGCAAAAACGCCATTGGGTGCTCCAATTACAGTAAATGGTTTTAAAGATAAAGAGATGATAGCTTTATGCTTTATAGCCGCAAAAAGTGGACACAACATTACAGTAACAATAGAAGGGCTTAATGAACTTGAAACAATTTTAGAAGTTCACAAAGAGTTTAATAGTGAATTTGACGATAAAATTACTCCAAAAATCGGAATGCGAATTAGAATGCATAGCTCAGGAGTTGGTGCTTGGGCAAAAAGTGGGGGATATAGCTCTAAATTTGGTCTCACTTCTACTGAATTGCTTATTGCTTTTGATATGTTAAAAAAAGAAAATCTTTTAGATAGACTCACTATGATCCATTTTCATATTGGCTCTCAAATGGAAGAGATTGGTCCATTAAAAAAGGCTTTAAGAGAAGCAGGCCATATCTATGCAGATTTAATCAAAAGAGGAGCTATTGCTCTTCGTGCAATCAACATAGGAGGGGGGCTTGCAGTTGAATACTCTCAAAATAAAAAAAATGCTCAAAGAAACTATTCAATAAAAGAATTTGCCAATGATGTTATCTATGCAATGCAAGAAATTGCCAAAAACAAAGGTGTTCAAGAGCCAAATATTTTTACGGAATCGGGTCGATTTATTGCTGCAAGTCATGCTGTTTTAATTGCTCCTGTTTTAGAACTTTTCTCGCAAGAATATACTGCGAAAAGCTTGCGTTTAAAAAAGAAAAATCCTCCTTTAATTGAAGAGCTTTATGATTTATACACTTCAATTAATAAACAAAATGCAAGAGAATATTTGCATGATGCAATCGATCATTTAGATAGTCTTTTAACACTTTTTGATTTAGGTTATATTGATTTAGAAGATCGATCAAATACAGAGATTTTAGTAAATTTAATTATTAAAAAAGCTATTTCACTTCTTTCAAAAGAAGATAGCGATGTATATATTCAAATGCAAAATAAATTTCAAGAAAAATATCTTGTTAATTTTTCTATTTTTCAATCTTTGCCAGATTTTTGGGGACTAGGACAAACATTTCCTATAATGCCAATTTCTAATCTTTCTCAAAAACCAACTCAAGCTGCATCTATTTGGGACATTACTTGCGATAGTGATGGAGAGATTGCTTATGATGCTAATGCACCACTTAAACTTCATGATATAGATGTTACAAAAGAAGAGTATTTTTTAGCTTTTTTCTTGCTTGGAGCTTATCAAGAAGTTTTAGGAATGAAACACAATCTCTTTACACATCCAACTGAAGCTACCATCAAATTTGATAATGAAGGCAACTACTATATCGATTCAATTTTAGAAGCTCAAAATATCATGGATATTTTAGAAGATTTAGATTATGATATTGGAGCAATTGATAAACAACTAAAAAGTAATATTGAAGAATCAACTCTTATAGACAATAAACAAAAACAGCAGCTTTTAGGAAAACTTTATCTTTATTTAAGTGAAAATAGTTATTTAAAAACTATACAAGCAAGTAAGGTATAGCAATGAATTTAATCTCAATTATCATAGAAGATTTTAAAACAATCAAAAAACATGATCCAGCATTAAAATCAAATTTTGAACTTTTTTTTAATTATCCAGGTGTTTGGGCTTTATTTTTTTATCGTATAGCTCATGCCTTATATATTCGAGGTTTTCGTTTTATTCCAAGATTAATTAGTGCTTTAGGACAATTTTTAACAGCAGTCGATATTCATCCAGGAGCAAAAATTGGCAGAAGAGTTTTTATCGATCATGCTACAGGCGTAGTTATTGGAGAGACAGCAGAAGTTGGTAATGATGTTTTAATTTATCAACAAGTAACACTTGGGGGAGTAAGTCTTAATCCTGGTAAACGCCACCCTACAATTGAAGATGGTGTGGTAATTG
Organism: Campylobacteraceae bacterium; assembly: GCA_027036015.1. GTDB lineage: Bacteria > Campylobacterota > Campylobacteria > Campylobacterales > Sulfurovaceae > JAADEQ01. The sequence goes on along the minus strand of JALVTH010000048.1, from coordinate 3,027 downwards.
GAGCAGGAGCAAAAGTCCTTGGAAATATAAGAATTGGAAAAGATGCAAAAATTGGAGCTAACTCAGTCGTTATTAAAGATGTTCCACCTGAATGTACAGCTGTGGGAGTTCCAGCTCACACTTCCAAAAGAATCGATAATAAAGAGCCGTTGCGTCATAATGTTATGCCTGATATTGAAAAAGAGCTTTTTAACTATCTATTAAAAAGAATAGAATTACTTGAAGATATCATCAATAAAAATGGCTCTACTCAAGAGCTTAAAAAAAGAGAAGAAGAGTTAGAAAAGCTTAAAGAGCCTTTCTTAAAAGCTATGAGAGAGTAACTACTTTGCTCTTATAATTTTAGCAGCACCACTTAATAATGTTGCATAACTTTTATTATTTTCTAAATCAGCTTCGATTTTTATTTTAGGAGATGATGAAAGCTTTACAATTTTATCACCTCTATTTACTGCGTATTTTTTATTTTGCTCCATTATAATTTCTTTATTTGTTGTCATACTATTTCCCATCTCGTTAGAAACAGAAGAGCCTCCACAACCACTAAAATATAATATCGTAATTATTACAAGAAAAAATCTTTTTATCATATTTTATCCTTTAAAATGATATCTCATTTTTTATTTTACATTCAATTTCTATTTTATTGCCCAAATATTTAATAATACTTCCATTTGATAAGACATTTTTAGGCAATACAGCTTTAGAACTTTTAATTTGCACATTTCCATTATATGGATTAACAATTATTTCTCCATTATTATTTGGTAAAATAAACTTTTCAAAGCCATCTTCTAAATTTTTTCTAAATGACCCAATAATTTTAATAATAGTTTCAACATTATTATCACCAATTAAAGGAAATGAAAACTCTCGTTCATCACTTTTTTTAATATATACATCTACTTTAGCCTTAGCTGTTGCACCATTACTATCTTTGATTGTATAAATAAAACTATCTTTTCCTTCATACTCTTTATTAGCATAATACTCAATTTGATTATCAACAATTTTAGCACTTCCATGTGATGGATTAGTTATACTTTTTATTGTTAAAGAATCTCCATCTACATCACTATCATTATCTAATACATCTATTATCACTTTTTTACCTGATGTTACATAAGCCTCATCATCTTTTGCAATTGGAGCATCATTTACTGCTTCTACTTTTACTTCCACCAAAGCACTACTTGTTGCTCCTTGCGTATCTTTAATTGAATATTTAAAACTATCTTTACCATTAAAGTTACTATTTGGAATATATTCAATTTTTTTATCAACAACTTTTACACTTCCATGTGATGGAGTCGTTACACTTTTTATTGTTAAAGTATCTCCATCTATATCGCTATCATTTTGTAATACATTAATAACTACTTTTTCATCTTCATTTGTTTGTGCTTTATCATCTTTTGCAATTGGAGCATCATTTACTGCTTTTATTGTTAGGCTAATGGTTGCTTCATTTGAATTACTTATACCATCATTTACTACAAAGCTAAAGCTATCGCTTCCATTATAGTTTTGATTTGGTGTATAAGTTAAATTTGGTGCTTCCCCACTTAATTTTCCATGTTTTGGCTCTTTTGTTATAGTATAGCTTAAGCTATCTCCATCTTCATCATTTGCTTGCAAAATAATTTCTTTTGATTCATCTTCATTTAAATTTACACTTTCATCTTGAGCTCTTGGTGGATGATTTTGACTTTCTTCTAAAAGCTCAATAGCTTTTTTTGTGTTAACCCTTCCACCACTTGCCACTTTACCTTTAAGATTTTCTTTTTTATCTACCCCATGAATAATAGCATCAATCTTTTCTTGCACTGAAGCCGATGGATCATAACTACTCAAAAGCGCAACAACTCCAGTAACTTCTGGCGTTGCCATTGATGTCCCTTGCATATAGGCATATTTGTTCTCAGGGTAAGTGCTTAAAATATTTACTCCTGGAGCTGCAACATCAACATATTGTGTTCCATAATTTGAAAAAGAAGCTAAATTATCATTTTGATCACTTGCTGCAACTGTGATAATATTTTTTGCATCATAAGCTGCTGGATAAATTGGATCATTATCAATATTTTTTCCATCATTTCCAGCAGCTGCACAAAAGACTACTCCTTTTCTACCTAATTTTTTAATGGCTTCATCAATTGCATCTCCATTTTCACCGCCACTTCCTCCATAACTTGCATTAATAGCAACTATATTCACACCTTCATCAATCTTTTTATCTATAAAATCTAATGCTTCTAAAATATCACTACTATATCCATATCCATTTGGCCTAAAAACTTTGAGCGCCATCAACCGAACGTGTTGAGAAACTCCAACCACACCTTTTGCATTATTACCAACTGCTCCAATAATTCCAGCTACGTGCGTTCCATGATAATGTCCATTCTCGTCATATGGCGTATCTGGCATTGGATCATCATCGTTATCTCCATCGTTATCACCTGCAAAATCGTAACCATGATGAGCATTTCCATTCCACATATTATCTTTCAAATCACTATGAGTGTAATCTATGCCAGTATCAAGTACTGCAACGACTATATCATTACTTCCAGTTGTCTCTTGCCAAGCTTCATCAACGTCCATGTCAGCATCATTTGTTCCACTTTTTCCATTAACTTATTGTCCTGTATTTTTAATAGCCCATAATTTATTAAAATAAGAATCATTCGTAGAAGGAACAAATTTGTAATTTTTAGAAAATTTTTTTATACATTGAGAGAGTTGAGGATTTTGTAAAAAGTTATTTTTCATTGTATCAAAAGGAGTATTTGGCATCTTAATTGCAATAGCGTTTGTAACGTTATATTCATTTGTAACTTGAACAGATAAAAAAATATTGTTCATATTTCCAATAAAATTATTTTTACTGCAATTATCTTTTAATAAAATAATTGCTTCATTTTGAGCAAAAAGATTTGTCGTTGGCATTTGAATTATAGTATTGCTTTGTTCAATTACATCATTTGTAAACGAACCATTTGCAAAAATAAAAGTTGCAGATAG
>JALVTH010000047.1 GCA_027036015.1 Campylobacteraceae bacterium | reverse complement strand
CTATTTATAAAAGTGAGGAAATGTATAAAGAAAAATAGTAGAAAATATTTATCATAAAAGGTATGAAAATTGGTATAATTGTTATGTTTTTTAGGGGATTTTAAGGTAGCGACTGACCCTTTAGATGGCGTTGCAGCAAATAGTAAAATATATTGCACTCCAATTATTCAAAAACTTCATCAAAACTTTATCAAAAACCCTGCCTATATTGGAACTTTACCACGAAAATTTAATACTGCATTTATTGGAAGAGTAACACCTTCTTTTAATCCATGGAATCAAGATTTACTTTTTGCTTTGGCAAAAAAAGATAATATCTATGGCTTTAATATCTATCTTGGTGGTAAAAATAGCGAAGTAGCTAAAGATTTTAACACCTTTTGCACCCAAGATGAAGCACCTGCCCTTTTTGAAGCAATTATAAAAGCTTATATCAAATTTGGTTTAAGAGGTACACGCTCTAAAACAAGACTCTTTTATCTTCTCCAAAAAATAGGTATGCAAGAATTTAAAAACATTGTTCAAAAATTTTATAAAAAAGAGCTTCAAAGTGCTGGAAAACTTTTGATGCAAAGCAGTAGCAATAATCATGATTTTAATTTAAATATTGAGCGTTTTGGAGAGAATGGAGCAATTGATGCTCAAACACTTTTGTTTATTGCAAAAAAAAGCCAAGAAGAAAATTTAACAATCCGCCTTAGCCCTACTCAAGAGATTTTTCTTTTTCATCCCAAAAAACTTAATCAAAGCAACTTCTCTTCAAATAAATATCTTGGCAAAATTATAGCTTGTGCTGGCTCTATCTATTGCCCTCTTTCTCTTTGGGAAATTAAAAGTGATTGTAATAAGCTTCCACTACAAATTTTAACGCAATACAACATTAGCATTGGCTTTAGTGGCTGTTTAAAAGGATGTGGAAAACATTTTCATAGTGATATTGGTTTAATTGGACTTCGAACCAATAACTTTGGTCCAACTGAAAAAGCATTAAGAATCTATATAGGAGCAACGCAAAGTCCAAATCCAGCTCCTGCAAGACTTTTATTTTATGCCATTCCTTTACGATCTATTCAAAAGCTTTTTGAAGTTATCGCTCAAGATTATCTTGCTTCTTCTTATTCAACTTTTGAAGCATTTAGCCAAAATATCTTGAACCACTACTTAATTCAAACTCTCATGCTTTGGTATTTACTGCGTCAATTAAACGCAATTGATACTCAAAGTTATAAACTCTTTTTTCAAGTTAATGAAGAAAAACTTTTGCAAGCTTTAACAAGCCTACCCCTCTATCCAAATAAATTAAATTTAACTGAAGCTATCTCTTTTTTAAGTCATAAACTTTGGGATAGAGTTTAAACTTTTTTGGCAAATTCCAAAAGCCCTTTTAATATCTCTTTTGGAGAAGGAGGACAGCCTAAAATATAATGAGTAATAGGTAAATCGTTTCCCCTAATGGCATAGGTTTTTTCAAAAACTCCCAAGTTTTTTACACAATCTCCAATTGCAATAATATATTTTGGTGCGGGTATTTGATTGTAACAATCTATTACATGATGATACATATTAAAAGTCATTACTCCACTTAAAAACATAACGTCTGCATGTCTTGGACTTGCTACAAAATGAATTCCAAGTTCTTCTAAATTGTAATAAGGGTTAGAAAGAGCATTACATTCAGCTTCACACGCATTGCAACTTCCACTATCAACCATACGAATTGCTAAACTTCCTCCAAACTTTTTTTTAATTAAATCTTTTAACTCTTGTTTTATTACTTGAATTTCGTTATCTTCTTGCAGAGTCGTTTGAAATCTTTTTCCCCAATATCGAATCATAAATCGCTCCCTGCATAACTTAAATCAAAACTTTTATTAATCAGTGGGAAATCAGCAATTATATCATTATAAATCGTTGTATGAAAGGCTTGCCAATTAATAAAAGAAGGATCTCTAATAAACAATCTATCAATAAGATTATTTTTTATTTTAATATAAAAAAACAATTCTCCTATACTACTTTCACTTCTTGCCATATATTGGCCATCTTGAAAATGAGATAACTCTATTGTTTCTTTTCCGTTTGTTTGTAAACTTTTAATCATCGCAATAGAATTAAAAATTTCTAAAAAACGAAGCTTAAAACGATCGCTAACTTCACCTTTTTTGCCAAGTTGCATTTTATAATGAAATTGTTGATAAAAGTCATTATTTCGTACATCAATTTCAACTCCACTTGCTCGTGCAGCTACTCCAACAACTCCATATTTTATAGCTTTTTCTTTACTTAATTTACCCGTTATATCAAATCGATCCCAAACGGAAGGAATATCGTTAATCCACTCCCAAAAGAAACTCAATTCTTTTTGCAAATAATCTAAAAAAGTATTTAAATAAGAAAAATCAATCACTAAATTTGTTTGTATGGCACCAAACCCAAAACGATGACCAGTAATTTGTTCAAAAACTCTTCGAGCCTCTTCACTTAATTTACTCCCTAAAGCCAAAGCGGCACTAAAGCCAACGTCATTTGCAATAAATCCAATGTCGTTAAGGTGATGAATGATGCGTTCAAACTCTAACAATGCAGCAAACTTTCTTTTAAGAGAATCTGAAAACTCTTGTTGTGAAGCTTGTGCCAATATATCAAAATAAGCAATTTGATAGGCTATGGATTCATTACCACTCACTCTTTCAATAATCTTTCTAATTGCTAAAGGATGTTTATTTTCACACATTTTCTCAATCGCCCTATATTTATAGAAATGGCGAACTTCCAAATGTAAAATCTCTTCTCCAGCTTGTGAAAAATGAAAATGTCCCGGTTCTATAATGCCAGCATGAATGGGACCAACTCCTACTTCAAAAACACCTTCTCCTTCAATTTTTTCCCACTCATAAGGTTCAAAAGAGCTAAAGCTTAATTCTTTTTGAGTAAAACTTTTCCGCATAGGGAAAATATCTTTAGGAAAATATTCGTGTTTTACAAGAGTTCTTGTATCAAATGCATCAATAAATTCTACTCCAAATTCATCTTGAATTTTTCGCTCCATCCAAATAGCAGCAGGATATTTATGCGTTAAAGTTTTTATTGTTAAATCGTTAAAATCTAAAAGCTGCTTTTCTACTTTTTTATCATAAACGTCAATAATTTCTATACCTTCTGGTAGTTCTTGGGCAAAACGAGCAATAAGTCTCATTGGATAATTCCTTGAATGTAATGAAATACCTGTGGTAACAATAAAGTAATTAAAGAAAATACAAATAATATAAGCATCATTATTTCGCTTTTATACACAACTCTATTTTGGTTTTTTTCTTCATAAAGTGCTTCTTGATAAATGGTAATAAACTTATAAAAGATAATAGAAAGCAACAAAAGTATTACAATAACAGTAAAAATCATTAAGAAAAAATACTGGGTGTTCGTTACAATTGCTAAAATTGATTTAAAGCCATAAATTTCGCTAAAAAACATTGGACTTGGAGGTAGCGAAATAATTCCTAATAAAAGAAGACTAATTAAAAGTGGTATAGCTTTGTTCTCATATCCTCTTAAGGCTCCTTTAAATCGATATTTTCCTTTCTCTTCCAATAAAGCACTACTTAAAAATAGCGGTGGTTTTAAAAAAGCATGAGAAGCTAAATGCAATAATGCCGCAAAATGGCCTCCACTCACCCAAAAAAGTGTTATTAAAACCATATGCTCAATACCAGAGAGTGCAAAAGTTGTAACAAAATCTTTACTCCGATAAATTAAAAAACTAACAATAAAAAGAGTAAAAATTGCATACACGTAAATAAAAGTAATTAAATGAGAATAATTAATGTGCATTTGAATTTGAGTCAATCTAAAAAAACCAAGCATAATGGCACTTTCTAAAATGCCACTAAAGAATGCAGCAACGGGATAAATACCTGCTCTTTCTATATCAGCGAGCCATAAATTCATAGGGAAAAAGCCCATTTTGATAAAAAAACCAGATATTGCAATGGTAAATCCAATTTCAAATAAAAATGCATTGATGGCTTTACTATTTTCTAAAAGAGTCGTAAAATTCATCGCTTCTTCGCCTAAAACATTTTTTGCAGATGCATACATTAAAATAATTCCAAAAAGTACGAGCGAAATGGCAACTGCACCAATCGTTAAATATCTCCATGCTTCTTTATGTGCCATAATTGAATCTTTTACTTTAATCATATAAACTGTTGAGAGCGTGGCAAATTCTAAACCTATCCAAAAAAGTCCCATATTATTTGATAAAATAGAGATGATAAGTCCCAACCAAAAAATTCCAAAAAAACGATAAAATCTTTTAATGGCTTTTTCGCTTAAATAAATCCTATTTGGCAAATCTATCATACTTAAACTAACCCCTACCCCTACAACCGAAGAGATTAAAAGAATAAAAGTATTAAGCTTATCCACTAAAAAATATTCGTTAACAAATGGATGAAAAAAAAGATAAATGGCTGGAATAACAATTGTAATAGAAAGTAAAGCTATCAATCGTCTATTAACATTTAGAAAACTAAATAAAAAAATGAAAAGGGGAGGCAAAAAAACTAATACCATTAATAATCTCCTTGATATTTAAAAAGAATATTAACAATTACAATAAACATTAATACGTCAACGAAGATACCAAGTTCTACAAGCATTGGCATACCTTTTGTAGCACTAATAGCCAATAAAAATAATGAATTTTCTATCGACAAAAAACCAATAATTTTTGGAGCAACGTTTTTGTGTTCAATAATCAATAGCAAAGATAAAAAAAGACTACTAATTGAAAGGGCAACATAATTAGCATTATAAGCAATGTTATGCAAAATGGGATTTACTAAATAATAAGTAAATACCAAAATAATTGGAACAATTATCGTAGAATAGTATATTTTTAAATTAGGGACGATGTTGCGTGGAATGTTGAATTTTACAGTAATAGATTTTAATACAAAAGGAATAAATAAAAATTTAATAATTATTGTTAAGATACCATTAATAATCATAGCACTATCACTAACTTTAAATCCAATAAAAAGTGCTATAAATCCTAAACACAAAGAGTTAAAAGCATACCAGCCATATAACCGATAAAGTCTTGTCGTAAAAAGTTCACTAATTAAAGTGGCAATAAAAAAACCTATAAGTATATCTATCATGCCACTCCTCCTAAAACATAATATGTTACTAAACTCAAAAAGCCAAAAATAATTGAAATCCCTAAAAGATTTGGAACTTTAAAAAGACGTAATTTAGCTGTATTTACTTCTATTAAAGCAATAAAAATAGAAACAAGTAATAACTTTATTATAAAAACTACTAAAGCTAAATAAAATGGTAAATTTATTCCAAAAGGCAAAAAAAGAGTAACAAAAAGAGTTGCAAATATCGTAAATTTTAAAGCACTTGCAAACTCTACTATTGCTAAATTAATCCCACTAACGTCTAAAATCATTCCTTCATGTACCATCGTTAGCTCCAAATGAGTTTCGGGATTATCTACGGGAAGTCTTCCGTTTTCTGCAATTAATAAAATAAAAAAACTAATGGCTGCCAAAACAAAACTTGCTGCATGTTTATAAGGAAAGGAATGAGCTAAATGAAGAGCCGCTTTAGAAATTCCAATAGAATTTGCCATTAAAGAAACGCTAAAAATCGTTAAAATCATTGCAGGTTCTACCAAAGCAGAAATAAAAGCCTCACGGCTACTTCCTATTCCTCCAAATGCACTTGCACTATCTAATCCTAAAAGCATAAGAAAAAAAGCGGATAAACTAATAAGTCCCGTTATAGTAAAAGCATCCATAAAGGAGATATAAAAACTGCCTTTAAAAATTGGTGGCAAAAGAAAAAGTACCAAAAATAAAGGAGAAAGAATTAAAAATGGAGCTATTTTTGAAATAACACTATTTTCTTTAGAAAAAATTACCTCTTTTGAAAGTAATCTTTTAAGGTTGTAATATAAAAAAAATGGAGAAATTGGTTTTTTATATAACAT
>JALVTH010000046.1 GCA_027036015.1 Campylobacteraceae bacterium | reverse complement strand
CATTATTATCTGTTTTTCTTGGGTTATTTTGATATGTACTTCCATCTGCTGCAACTGTTACTACATTTCCATCTTGATCTAGCAATGTAACTGTTACATTTGGTAGTGGCTTTTCTCCAGCATCTTGAATACCATTTGCATTTTTATCAAGCCATGTATAATTACCTAAGCATGGTGGTTGATAAATTCCAGCATCCCAACTCCAGTCATTTTCACCTGGATCTAAAGTGGTAACTTCTGTTTTTAATGTAGTTCTATTAAAATCACTGTCTTTTTGAGTATCTCCTCCAATATTTTTAGGAGATAAAATATAACTATCATCTGGTAATTCAATTTTTATATAATAATTACCTGGTTTTAATTCACAAAATTGATATCCACCAGTTGAATTTGTCTCAGTAGTATCTATTAAGTTATCTTGTTCATCATAAAGTTTTAAGGTAACTTTTGCAACACCTTTTTCATCATTATCTTGAATTCCATCACCATCTTTATCAAGCCAAACTTTATCTCCAATACAAGCTGGTTCAAAAAGTCCCAAATCAATATTTCTATTGTAATTTTGCACATCAATTATATCAGTTGTGTTTGTGCTTGGATTAACATCACTATCTATAGTATCATTATTATCTGCTTTTTTAGGACTAACTTTGTAATTACTTGGAAATGTAAACTTAACTTGATATTTTCCAGGATCTAAATTACAAAACTCATATTTTCCATTAGTTGTTGTAACTGCATAAGTTGTATTTTCACCTTTAAAATTTTTTGTTACAGGGTTTCCATCTTTATCTAAAAGTTCTACTTCAACTGGATCTGTTACATCTTCTTCATTTGGATCTTGAATTCCATTATTATTATCATCTCTCCAAATTCTATCCCCTATACATACAGTTTTAATAAATCCAAAATCAAGTGTATGATTATTTTCCCCTGGATTACCAGTGTGAATTGTAATATAAGCAAACTCTCCATCGCTTTGTGCATCTGAATCAGTTCTGTCTGGATCAGAAGATTTTCCTTTTGCATTTTGTTTTGTTAAATACATTCCTTCAAGAGGAGTTCCTTCTTTTCCTTTATTGCCTTCAAATTGAGACTTATCAATACATACCGTATAATCAGTATCAGCTTGCAATCCTGGATTATTACTATTAGGATTTACATTGGTATAGTTAAACATATAGTTACCATTTGCATCAGTAGTAGTTTCTGCAATTTTATTACTACAATCAGTTCCTTGACTTAAAAAGAGCTTCACACCCTCAATACCATTCTCTCCCGCATCTTGAATACCATCTTTATCTTTATCTTCCCATACAAGGTTACCAATTTCAATTGGAGGAACAAATTCCATTGCTTCAATATCACCTAATGAATTAGCTTTCCCCAAATAATTCAAATCATTATAAACTATTTCATACCCATATTTGCCATTGCCATCTACATCAATTGTTTGACCTGTTGCATTATCATAAAGCATTACACCATTTGAATACCAAGTTTCTTTTGCACCACCATTAGGCTTATATGGATCTAAAAAGAGTGATAAAACGGAGTCTTTCTCACTTGTATGATGTCCTGCCAAAGCACCTCCAGTAGATTCACTATGGGCATTACCATCGTCATAGTATTCATGTGCCAAATCAACAATATAACTACAAGTATCTGGATTCTTAACAAATCTTAATAAATCTCCTTCAGTTGCCACACTATGAGTTTCAGTCCCAGTTAAGTTATAATTATTAAATCCTCTTTTGTTTCCTTGAACATCAATAATACCAACAAGTAAATTCCCAGCATTATCAAACTCTATGTCTCCTACTAATGGAATGGGATATTCATAATTAGTATAATATGTGTTAGTCCATAAATGCCAAGGCTTACCACTACCATCATTATTTCTATAATCAAATGACCATTCAACATCTTTAGTCCATGTAGTTCCATCACTTAAATTCAAATGATAAATAAAACCTTTCATTCCAGAATTATCAGCAACTACTGCATTACCGTTTTTATCTGCTCCTGTACATGTAATTCCTACATAAAGCTCACCCTTATATACTTTTAAAGCAAAAGGTATCATTTCGCCAAAATTATTACCATTTTCAATACAAGGATTTGGTGGAGTATACTCCTTAATTTTTTCTGCAGCATTCTCTGGCGTTGGTGCAATTGGATTGTTTGGATTTGTTAAATCAATTTGAACAATATTTTTCTTATATAAATTAGCAACATATAAATATCTACCATCATCACTAATTTCCATATCTCCCAAAGATAATCGACCTGCTTGTCCATAGGCTGCAGAATCATGACTTGGTTGATTATAATCATCTGGTAAACCTCTATCAGTATTGCTTCCAGCTACTGGAGAAAAATCAACATGATCATTACTTGTCAATGCATTAGTATAAGTACCATTTTGATCACTTGTTTCAATTCCTAAATTATCTAAATTTAAAAAATTAATATTAGTTTGCTGTGAAGAGTTTTTATCTGGATCAATCATATAAATTCCGCCAGTTCCTAAAGGACCAAAACCAGTATGTCTTTTCATGAATGCACTTACAAAAATTTTTCTTGCTTGTCTTGAATAAGCCAAACCATATGTAGTTCCTATCTGATTTTGTTTCGCAAGTTCAATCCATGCTGGGCCATCACTTAAACCACGTCCACTATTTTTTGCATGACCTTCATCTTTAAAATGAAACTTTGCAAGTGCAGGTCTTGTAGCTGTTGAACCATTTCCCGTTGGGTTACCATTAATCATAATAGGAACAAATACATATGGATTATCTTGAGTAGAAAAATCTGTTGGATAACTTATAGCAAAATTATGCGTTTCTCCATCAGCTTTTGCAAATTGTACACTTGTTCCATAATTTGCTCCACCAGCAGAAGGAAATTCAACCCCTTTTTTAACACCACAGCCACTATTTGGAAGTTCAAACTCTATTCTTACTGGAAAAACTCCACCAGTATCTAAAGAATAAGTTCCATCATTAGCTGTTGTAGTTTGAGCTACAATATGCTCACTACCAGCACCATCATCTTTATATGCTTTAACAATTACGCCTCCAACTCCGGGTTCTCCGCCTTGTTTTTGACCATCTGCATTAAAATCTTTAAAAGCAGTTCCTGTAATTGCACCATAGGCAATTGAACTTACTATTAAAGAAGAAAAAACTATTTTTTTCATCTATTTTTTCCTTTTTTAATTTTATTCCATTTTATGAGATTATGAATTATATCTTAATAAAACTTATTTTTACATAAAAAAAACATTATTTTTTTTAAAAAATGTGTAAAGTTAACATTAAATACTATTTTAATTAAATAGATTATTTCTATATATTTTGTTAATTATTGAGGAAAATTTGAAAAGTTGTTATAAGCAAAATTAAAAAATGTAAAAAATAGGAGTTTATTACGTTCTATACTCTGCATTAATTTTGACATAATTATAACTCAAATCGCAGCCATAAGCAGTAAATGAGCCATTGCCAATATTAAGATTGCATCTAATTTTGAAGCTTTCTTTTTGCATTATTTTAAAAGCTAGCTCCTCTTTTTGAGGGGTTAACTGGGGCTCATCTTTAGAATAAATCAGCAAATCATCATAATAAATTTCTAATCTCTCTTCATCACACTCAATGTTGCTTGCTCCAATGGTTGAAGCAATTCTGCCCCAATTTGGATCTGCTCCAAAAAGAGCCGTTTTAACTAAAAGTGAATTACTTAGATTTCTTGCTGCAATTTCAGCCTCTTTATCATTTTTTGCTCCAACAACTTCAAAAGCTACTACTTTAGTGCTTCCCTCACCATCTTTTAAAATCATCATTGCCAAATTCATTGTAAGTTCTTTCAAAGCAAACAAAAATGCCTCTCTCTTATACACACCACTTTTTCCATTTGCCATCAAAAAGACACTATCATTTGTTGATGTATCGCCATCAACACTTATTCTATTAAATGATTCATCTACGGCTTCTTTTAATAACTCTTTTATTTCTTCTTTTGGCACTGCTGCATCAGTAACAATAAAGCAAAGCATTGTAGCCATAGCTGGATTTATCATTCCAGCCCCTTTGGCAATTGCTGCAATTTTAAAACTCTTACCATTATCTAATACTACTTCAAAACAAAGCTCTTTTTTAAAGGTATCCGTTGTTAAAATAGCATTTGCTGCGGCATTTGAATTTTTGGCATTAAAATTAAGCTTTTTTATTCCATTAATGATTTTTTCTTTAGATAAGCGATAGCCAATTACTCCAGTTGAACTCATAATAGGATTAATAGCATTAATCTCTTTTGGCAAATGACTTAAAATCTCTTTAATATCTTCAATGCCCTTTTCTCCAGTCATAGCATTAGCATTTTTGGCATTGATTAAAATAAAATTGCCTTCAAAAAGCTCTCCATATTGCAAAGCATGTTTAATAGGAGCTGCACGAAAACGATTAGTAGTATAAAGTGCTGCAATTGTACATAATTTGTCGCTTCTTATAAACGCTAAATCGCCTTGCTCTTTATTTGGGCGCAAACCGCAATTTATTCCATCGCAATAAAAGCCATCAACATTTGCTAAACCATTTTTTAAAGAGAGAAGCTCAAACATAATAAATGCCTTTAAAAGGAGAAAAGTAGTTAACTAAGGGCAAAAAATTAAATAAGCCCTTTTTTTCTTAAAGTTCTAAGTGTAGAAGCTGCAACTTTAATTTTTTTTGTAGTTCCATCTTCTTGTTTAATTCTAACTGTTCTTAAGTTTGGTAATTGGCGCTTTTTCGTTTTATTGTGCGCATGTGATACATTATATCCAACAAGTGGACCTTTTCCGCTAATTTCACATCTTCTTGCCATTGCTTAGCCTTTATATAAAAATATACTTTACAAAAAGTTGTGCGATTATAATGAAATTTTGCTTAAAATAGCGTTAATAGCTTTATTTTTTTATATATAAAAAATTCCTTTTTATAAGGAAGATTAATTTACTTTTTTTATTTCAACTTTACCAATGCCATCTTTATCTAAACCTATTTTTTTCGCAGCAGCTGGAGTTAAATCGACAATTCAATTGGCGACAAATGGACCTCTATCAACTATAGTAACTATTACAGATTTGTTTGTTTTCAGGTAGGTAACTTTAATTTTTCTTCCAAGAGGAAAGCTTTTATGAGCTGCTTGAAATTTTGTAATATCAAGCTTTATTCCACTTGCACACTTTACATCATTTAAAGAGGAAGTATAAATTGAGGCTATTCCAATTTGTGCTTTCAAAAAAGAAAACAAAAACAATAAGAGTATAGCAGTTCTCATTGCTTCTCTCTTAAAGCTTTAGCAATGAGTTCTATTGGATTTTTAAATTCAACATCAACATTGTTTTGATAAAGCGCATTGCTAATTTGCATTCTACATGCACTACATTCAGCTGAGACAATTCGAGCACCGCTTTCTTGAATCATTGCAGCTTTTGGAGCACCTGCAGCTTTTGCTAACTCAAATTTTTCTGTTTGCATAGTTACTCCACCAAAACCGCAACATCTATTTGGATCACTCATCTCTTTAATGGTAAATACACTTTTTAATAACTCTCTTGGCTCTTTTTCAATTCCTTGAACCTTTTTAGCATGGCATGCATCATGATAAGTCACAATTTCATCAAACTTCACACCTTTTTTCTCTAAAACTTCTTTTAAATTGGTCTCACTATAGAGCCACTGGGTCACCATAAAAATTTTTTCATTTAATTTTTTAGCTCTTTTTGCCCAATCAAACATTTTACGATTTGTAAAAAAGACTTCCCAATCATGTTTTATCATTGCACTGCATGTTGCTTCTGGAATTAAAATAGCATCTACTTCATCGATAAAACTCTCAAAATACTCTATATTTTGCTTTGCTAAAGTCTCCACTGTATAAAAATCCCCAGTAAAATAGGCAGGAGCTGCACAACACTTTTGCTTTTTTGGAATAAAAATATCAATATCAAGCGCTTTTAAAACTTCTACTAAACTATCACCAATACTTGTATAATTATAATTTGCCAAACATCCAATAAAAATTGCTACTCTTTTTTTGCCTCCACTTTTTATCTCTTGTGGATATTTGTTTAAAAAGCTGGTTTTAGAAAGACTTGGCAAGAGTCTATCAGCTTTAATCAGTGGTAAATTAAAACGTGCTCTCATTCCACCTTTGCTTGGCTCTTCCTTAAAACCACATGTTTTAAAAACCCATCCAAGTTTCATCATCAAATCCATAAGCCATCTATGGCGAAGCAAAGTAAAAAAAACTCTTTTAAACCAAGCAATACCAAATTTTTGTGCAATATCAGCTCTTACTTCTTCTATAACCATATCTGTTGGCAAAGAGTTAGGGCAAACATCAGTGCAGTGTGTGCATAAAAAGCAACTTTCAAAAATATCTTTTGCTTCTTTATCAAGCTCTAATTCACCTCTTTTATACGCACCCAAAAGGTCAATAAATCCTCTTGGAGAAGTAACTTCATCAGGATTTACTAAATGAATGGTACAGCCTGGAATGCATTTACCACACTTAATACAAGCATCACTAATTGCGGTAAAATCAAACTTTTTATCCATCAAAATCCTTTAGCTAAAAAACATTAGCTTCTATAAAACATAATTTTGCTTAAAATTTATACTGTTTTTGAAAAACTTTTTTTATTTCCAAGATATTTTTGCATATAAGCATCAAAAGCCATTGCAATATTTCGAATAAGAAGTGTCCCAGTCTCACTCACTTGCAAACGCTCTTTATCTAAATTAACTAATCCCTCATTAATAAACTCATCAAGTTTTGGCAAATCGGCTTTAAAATAATCAAAAAAATTAATTTTAAGCTCTCTCTCAAGGCGTTTAATATCTAAAGCAAAATTTGCCATAAGCTCCATAATTACTTGTTTTCTGATAAAATCATCATCATTTAACTCGACACCTCGCTCATAGGGCAATTTACCATTATCTATCAATGCTTCATAGCGCTTCATATCTTTGGTGTTTTGTGCATAGTAGCGCTCTCCCTCACCAATACTTGTAAGTCCAATACCTACTAAATGTGCTCCACCTTTGGTTGTATATCCTTGAAAGTTTCGGTGAAGTTCCCCTTTGGCAATTGCCCCAAATAGTTCATCTTCAGGTTTTGCAAAATGATCCATTCCAATCATTTTGTAACCATTTTTTTTAAAGGTATCAATTGTGTGTTTAAAAATAGCAAGTTTTTCAGCAGGGCTTGGTAAGGTGGTTTCATCAAATTTTCGCATTGTTTTTTTAAGCCAAGGAACATGAGCATAGTTAAATACTGCCACTCTATCAGGATTAAGTAAAAGAGCTTTTTGCAAAGTATCTTTAAAAGTTTGTAAACTTTGATAAGGTAAGCCATAAATTAAATCGATATTAACGCTTTCAATTCCAGCTTCTCTTGCAATATCAACAGCTTTTTTTGTTATTTCAAAGGGTTGAATTCGATGTACTGCTTCTTGCACTTTTGGATTAAAGTCTTGCACGCCAAAACTAACCCTATTAAAGCCATGTTTACTAAAAGTTTGCATATGCTCTTTAGTAAAAAATCTTGGATCAATTTCAACACTAATTTCTGCATCTTTAGCAAAATTTGGAAAAATATTTTTAATTTCACTCATTATAATATCTAATTCATAAGGAGAATAAAACGTTGGTGTGCCACCTCCAAAATGAAACTGCACAACTTCTTTTGATGTATCAAGATAATTTTTTAAAAGTGCAAGCTCTTTTTTTAAATATTCAACATAGCGGCTTAATTTTTCTTGCTTAGAAGTAAAAACAACATTACATCCGCAAAAATAGCAAGCACTTCTGCAAAAAGGCAAATGAACATAAAGCGAAAGGGGCTTATTATTATTGCCTAAAAGCTCTAAATAGCGCTCATATGCAAATTTATCACTAAATTCAAGCGCAGTTGGATAACTTGTATATCTTGGTCCTGGCTTTGAATATTTACTAAATTTTTCAAAATCGATACTCATTGTTTATCCTCTTTGTTTATCTAACCAAACCATAATCCCTTTTTGGGCATGCAATCTGTTTTCTGCTTCTAAAAATATCTCATTAGCATGCGCTTCAAAAACCTCTTCGCTTACTTCATATCCACGATATGCTGGAAGGCAATGTAAAAAAATAGCATCTTTTTTTGCTAAAGCCATCATAGATGAATCTACCATAAACCCCTTAAAGTCTTTAATTCTTTTTTCTTTTTCATCTTCTTGCCCCATAGAAACCCAAGTATCAGTAGTAACTACATCAGCCCCTTTTATAGCCTCTTTTGGATCATTTATTAAGATAAGTTTTGCTCCACTTGATTTTGCAAGCTCTTTTGCTTTTTGAACAATATTTTCATCACACTCATACCCTTTAGGTGTTGCAATTCTAAGCTCAAACCCCATTATTGCAGCAAGATTTAGCCAAGAGTGTGCCATATTATTTCCATCTCCTACATAAGCGACAATTGGATTATTATTTTTTCCAAGCTCAATCATTGTTAAATAATCAGCCATAAGCTGCACGGGATGATAACTATCACTCAAACCATTAATTACAGGCACTTTTGAGTAGCTTGCAAACTCTTCTAAGTTAGAGTGTTCATAGGTTCGAATCATTATCATATCAAACATAGAGCTAATTACACGCGCTGTATCTTTAAGAGGTTCTCCTCGTCCAAGCTGTAAATCATTTTTTGATAAAAAAAGCCCAATTCCACCTAATTGATAAATTCCAACTTCAAAGCTAACTCTTGTTCTTGTAGAGCTCTTTTCAAAAATCATTCCCAAAGTTTGATGTTCTAAATAGGGAACAAATTTTCTTGCTTTTGTCTCTTTTTTTATTTTTATAGCTAAATTAATCATTTCAAGCAATTCATCTTTACTAAAATCACTTAATTTTAAAAAGTGTCTCATGGAAAACTCACTTTTTGGAATTTAAAGAAGTATTGTATCATAATAAATTAAAGAGCCAAAGCAAAAAGCTTTGAGCTTATTTGTAACGAAAAGTGATTCTGCCTTTATCAAGTGAGTAAGGAGTAAGTTCTACTTTTACTTTATCGCCTGGTAAAATTTTAATGTAGTGCATTCTCATTTTTCCAGCCAAATGGCATAAAACTTTATGCCCATTTTCAAGTTCTACTCTAAAAGTAGCATTTGGCAAAGCTTCAATTACTTTTCCATCAACCTCAATTACGTCATCTTTTGCCATTGCTATCCTCCCTTCTTATGGATTGGTTAGAATAAGTGCTTTTCCATCAACAACTGCTATCTCATGCTCATAATGAGCGCCATTTAATCCATCACGACTTACCACACTCCAGCCATCTTCTAAAATGACAGGTTCTCCATCTTTTTGGCATACCATAGGCTCCAGGCAAAAGACCATTCCATTTTTAATTTTTGGTCCTTGTTTTGCTTTTCCCTCTAAATAGTTAGGAATATTTGGTTCATCATGGGGCTTTGTTCCAATACCATGTCCACAAAAATCTCGCAGTGGCACAAAACCATAACTTGTAATTTTCTCTTCTAAAAGCTGGCTTAATTCTTTAAAACGAACTCCTGGTTTTATTGCCTCAATTGCTGAATATAAAGCATCTTTTGAGCACTCAATAAGTTTTTTATCAACTTCACTTACTTTGCCAACCTCAAAGGTTTTGGCTGCATCTCCATAATATCCTTGATAAAAGCTACCTATATCAATTCCAACAATATCACCCTCTTTTAGTTTATATTCATTTGGAATACCATGAATGATAACTTCATTAACAGAAATACAAGCAGAAGCTGGAAAGCCATAAAGTCCTTTGAATGAAGGTTTAGCTTTTTGCTTTATGATAAACTCTTCAATAAGCTTATCAAGTTCAAGCAAAGAAACACCTGGCTTAACATAAGAGCTAATAAATTCAAGAGTCTGGCCTACAATGGCGCCAGCTCTTCTTAAAATATCAATTTCTTCTTTTTTTCGTAAAGTTATAGCCATTATAGACCCATATGACCCATCGTCTCATATTGAGACATCATTCTTTGTGCTTCAATTTTTCTCATGGTATCAAGAGCAACTGAAACAACAATCAATACTGCAGTTCCTCCAAAATAAAATGATGCTCCAAGTTTATTGATAATAATAAAAGGAACAGTTGATATTATAGCTAAATAGAGTGCGCCCCAAAGCGTTAATTTACTTGCAACGTCATTTAAAAACTCTTTGGTTTGTTCGCCAGGTCGAACCCCTGGAATAAATCCACCCTGTCTTTTTAAGTTTTCGGCAATATCTTTTGCATTAAATTGAATTGATGCATAAAAAAAAGCAAAAAAGATAATTAACGCAAACATCAAAACATTATAAAGCACTCCACCAGGAGTTAATGCATCAGTAATAGCCAAAGCAATAGGGTTTGTAGAACTTCGTAAAATCGTTAATGGAAACATTAAAATAGCACTTGCAAAAATTGGAGGAATAACACCTGAGAGATTGATTCGAATTGGAATATAATTCATAATTCTTTTATTTTGATTTTGCATCAAAATTTTTCTTGAATACGAAATTGGAATTCTTCGCTCACCAAGTTCAACATAAATAATAACTAAAATCGTAGCAATAATAATTGCAAAAATAAGTGCTACTACACCAAAATCCATTGTTCCAGCATTAACTTGCGCAATAGTACTACTAATTGCTCTTGGAATTCCAGAAACAATTCCAGCAAAAATGATTAGTGAGATCCCGTTTCCTATTCCTCTTTGGGTAATTTGTTCACCAAACCACATCAAAAGCATTGTTCCAGTAAGCATTGAAAAAGCTGTAACAATAACAAAAGTCGTTGTATCAATTAATACCGCACTTTGACCATTGCCAGTAATATGTTGTAATCCAAAAGAAACGCCAACTGCTTGAATAAGCGTAATAAAAATTGTGGCATATCGGATAATTTGCATATATTTTTGCATTCCATCACGCTCTTTTTTTAGTTGCCCCAAAGCTGGAAAGGTTGCAGCAAGAAGCTCCATAATAATTGAAGCGGTAATATATGGCATAACTCCAAGAGAAATGATTGATAGCCTTCTAATGGCATTACCGCTAAACATATTTGCAAGACCTAAAGCACTATTTTGATTGTTATCGAAAAAATGTTTGATAATATCTAAATCAACCCCAGGAACGGGGATGTAAGCTAATACTCTATAAGCAAACAAAAAACCCAAAGTTACAAGAATTTTTTGAGTAAGTGAGCTTTTCATTGATCTTTTACCCTACTTGTTGTAATTGCTTCATCTTTAATTTTATCTCTTAAATCTTTTGCACTACTACCAATTAACTTTACTCTTTTTACACTTTTGCTTAACTTATGCACACTTTTAATACTCTCAAGAGTAATTTCTTCAAGCTCACAAATTGCTTTTACCTTATCAACATTAATAACATAAGGTTTTTCTACTTTTGAGCTAAACCCTACTTTTGGCAATCTTCTTTGAATTGGTTGTTGACCACCTTCAAAACCTCTTTTTTGCTTATAACCACTTCTTGATTTTTGCCCTTTTTGACCGCGTCCAGCAGTCTTTCCAAGCCCAGAACCTTGCCCGCGTCCTACTCTTTTTTTAGCATGAGTAGAACCAGGAGCAGGTGAAAGATTGTGTAAACCCATAATAGCTCCTTAACCTTTAATTCTCGTTAACGCTTCAATCGTACAGCGCACTAAGTTATTTGGATTATTTGAACCAAGAGATTTTGCAATAATGTCTTTAATACCAGCAAGTTCAATAACAGGTCTTGCAGCCCCTCCAGCAATTGCTCCGGTACCTTCTGCCGCTGGTTTTAAAATAATTTTACTTGCTTTATATTTATGCTCAATGTCGTGAGCAATTGTTGTTCCTTTAAGATTGATAGTAACTAAATTTTTAAATGCATCATCAATTGCTTTTTTAATTGCATCTGGAACTTCTTTAGCCTTACCATAACCAAAGCCAACAGTTCCTTTTTTGTTGCCAACAACAACTAAAGCAGTAAATCTAAAGCGTCTACCACCTTTAACAACTTTTGTAACGCGTCCGATATTTACTACTACCTCTTCAAACTCTTCTCTATTGATCTTTTCCATCCAACTTCCTTAAAATTTTATTCCGCTTTCTCTTAAAGTGTCTGCAAAAGTTGCAACTACACCATGATATAAGTAACCATTTCTGTCAAAAACGATAGACTCGATATTAAGCTCTTTTAACTTTTGACCCAAATCTTTAGCAACAACGGCAGCTCCTTCTTTATTGGCTCTAACACCAAGCTTTCTGCCGTCGCTATAAGCTAAAGTATGCCCTTTGCTATCGTCAATGGCTTGTGCATACACGTATTTGTTTGAGCGGAAAATCGTTACTCTTGGTCTGCTTTCAGTTCCGCTAATTTTCCCTCTTACTCTTTTTTTACGCTGTAAGTGGCGTTTTGTTTTTAATTTTTGAATACTTTTTAACATCTACCACTCCTTACTTACCAGCTGCTTTACC
Source organism: Campylobacteraceae bacterium (assembly GCA_027036015.1). Lineage (GTDB taxonomy): Bacteria > Campylobacterota > Campylobacteria > Campylobacterales > Sulfurovaceae > JAADEQ01. The sequence continues at coordinate 16,435 of JALVTH010000046.1, read as the reverse complement.
AGCTTTTCTAATGATAACTTCATCAGTATATTTAATACCCTTACCTTTGTATGGTTCAGGCGGTCTAAATCCTCTAATGATAGCGGCAACTTGACCAACTTGTTGTTTATCTGTTCCACTCACGTGAATAATGTTTTTCTCAACTTTAATATCGACTCCTTGAGGAATCTCATAAATTACTGGATGAGAAAATCCAAGTTGTAACTCTAATTTATTTCCGCTTACTTGTGCACGGTAACCAACCCCGTTAATTTCAAGTGATTTTTTAAATCCCTTATCAAGCCCAATTAAAATGTTATTAAAAAGGGCTCTATAGGTTCCCCAATATGCTGAATCTTGTTTTGTGTCACCAACTTTATCAAATTTAACTTCATTACCGTCAATTTCAACTTTTACACGACCATAAGTTTCAAGTCTTTTTTCAAGATTACCTTTTTTTGCTACTAAAGCCGTTCCATCAAGCTTCACTTCAATTCCTGATGGAATTGTAACTGGTTGTTTTCCTACTCTTGACATCACCAAACCTCCATTACCATACACTGCAAATTACTTCGCCGCCAACGCCAAGCTTATAAGCTTTATCATTTGGCAATACACCAGCATTTGTTGAAACAATCAATGTTCCATAACCATTTTTAAAACGTTTAATTTCATTTTTGCCTTTATAGATACGACGACCAGGTTTAGAGATTCTTTTAATCTCATTAATAGTACTTTTCCCATTTTTATCATATTTTAAAACAACTTTAATAGCTTTTTTGTTGTTTCCTAAATCTTCAATACTATAACTTTCTAAATAACCCTTCTCTACAAGAATAGAAACAATAGCCTCAATCATTTTTGAGTAGAGAAGCTCTGTTGTGTCAAGTCTTCTCATTGCCGCATTTCTAATTCGAGTAAGAGAGTCTGCAATAATATCTGTCATCATCTTTTACTCCTTCAATTTACCAGCTTGCTTTACGCATGCCTGGAATTAGCCCTTCTGAGGCCATTTTTCTTAAACAAATCCTACATAAACCAAAATCTCTATATACTGAGTGTGGTCTTCCACAAATATTACATCTTGTATAAGCTTGAACTTTAAATTTAGGCTTTCTTTTTGCCTTAGCAATCATAGATTTTTTAGCCATTGTTTCTTCCTTTCGCAAAAGGCATACCAAGTTTTTCAAGTAGGGCAAATGCCTCTTTATCACTATCAGTGCTTGTAATAATTGCAATATTCATACCATGTGTTTTCATAATAAAATCGTAACTTACTTCTGGAAACATTAACTGTTCATCAAGTCCAAAGTTATAGTTACCTCTACCATCAAAGCCTTTACGAGGCAACCCTCTAAAGTCTTTTACTCTTGGAAGCGCAATTGAGATAAGCTTATCCAAAAAGTTATACATTCTCTCACCTCTAAGAGTTACTTTAATACCACTTGGAGCGCCTTGTCTGGCTTTAAATCCAGCAACAGACTTTTTTGCTTTTGTAATTACAGCTTTTTGTCCTGCAATCAAAGAGATGGTATCAGCCATGTTTTGGATAAGCTTTGCATCTTTACCCTCTTGCCCAGCTCCAACGCTAATAACAACTTTTTCAAGTTTTGGAGTTTGCATCACATTTTTGATACCAAGCTCTTCTCTTAGAGCTGGTGCAATTGCCTCATATTTTTCTTTTAATCTGCTCATAATTAACCCTCAACTTTCTTAACGTTTGAGATATGAATTGGCATTTCTTTTTGAATAAAACCACCTTCTTTATTTTTTTCAGATGGTTTTACCGCTTTTTTTGCAATTTTGCACCCAGCTACGATAACAGCATCTTTTTTAGGAAGTACTTTTAACACTTCTCCAGTTTTTCCTTTATCATCACCTGCGATAATTAAAACTTTATCGCCTTTTTTGATTTTAAACTTTTTGTTTGCCATTACCATACCTCCGGTGCTAAAGATACAATTTTCATAAAACCAGCATATCGTGTTTCACGCGCTACAGGTCCAAAAATACGCGTACCAATTGGCTCTTTTTTATCGTTAACGATAACGGCAGCATTATCATCAAAACGAATTAAAGATCCATTTTCTCTTTGAATCTCTTTTTTGGTTCTAACAACTACCGCTTTTACAACTTTTCCTTTTTTTACTTTACCATTAGGTAAAGCTTTTTTTACCGATGCAACAATAACATCACCTACACTTGCGTATCTTCTTTTTGAACCACCAAGAACCTTAATACACATAATCTCTTTTGCGCCGCTATTATCAGCAACATTTAATCTTGTAAAACTTTGAATCATTAGCCCTCTCCTCTTTGGGTTATTTCAAGAAGACGGAACGCTTTTCTTTTCGAAATTGGACGACACTCAATTGCACTAATAATATCGCCAACTTGTGTTTCGTTTCTCTCATCATGAACTAAATATTTTTTAAATCTTTTTACAGTTTTGTGGTATCTTGGGTGCAATACTTTTCTCTCTACCAAAACTGTAGCCGTTTTATCACCGGCTTTTTTAATAACTTTTCCAGATATAACTCTTTTTGGCATCGCTCACCCTTTATTTTCTTTTTGCATTTAATGCTGTTAAAATTCTTGCAACATCTTTTTTTGCCGCTCTAAGCTCTGCTGGGTTGTTGAGTTGCATCGTTTTTAATTTAACTCTTAGTGTAAAAACCTCAAGTTTTTTCTCTTTAAGAAGCTTTTGTAATTCAGCTTCACTTTTATCTTTTAAATCAGTATATTTCATAGCTATCATCCCTTGAGATAATTTTTGTTTTAAATGGCAACTTATAGCAAGCAAGCTTTAGTGCTTCTCTTGCCAAGCTCTCTTCAACGCCAGCCATTTCAAAAATAATGCGACCAGGTTTAATGTTCATAACCCACTTCTCAACACCACCTTTACCTTTACCCATTCTTGTTTCAAGTGGTTTTTTCGTAAGTGGCTTATCTGGGAAAACTCTAATCCAAGTTTTACCCGTTCTGCTAACACGTCTAGTCATTGCAACACGGGCTGCTTCAATTTGACGAGAATCAATTCGTCCAGCTTCAATTGCTTTAATAGCAAATTCACCAAACTCAATTTTATTTCCGCGATATGATTTACCTCTATTGCGGCCTTTTTGATACTTTCTCCATTTGGTTCTTTTTGGCATTAACATGGATTACTCTCCTCTTCTTCTTGATCTTCTTGGGCGAGACTCTCTTCTTTCAGTTTGGATGCCTTTTTGCAAAACTTCACCTTTAAAAATCCAAACTTTAACACCAATATTTCCATATGTTGTTAAAGCTTCAGCAAAACCATAATCAATTTTTGCTCTTAAAGTATGAAGAGGAACTCTCCCTTCTAAATACCACTCAGTTCTTGCCATCTCTGCACCACCTAAGCGGCCAGAAACTGCAATTTTAATACCTTTCGCACCTTGCTTTAGTGCTCCTTGAATCGCTTTTTTCATAGCACGGCGGAAAGCAACGCGTCTTTCAATTTGTTGAGCAACATTTTCTGCTACAAGCTGCGCATTAGCAAGAGGTTTTTTCTCTTCTTTAATATTGATTGAGAGATCTTTATTAACCATTTTTTGCAATTTGTTTTTTAATCTCTCAATATCTGCACCTTTTTTCCCAATTACAATACCAGGTCTTGCAGTTACAATTGTAATTCTAATTTTTTTCAAAGTTCTCTCAATAATAATGTTACTAACACCTGCATAATAGAGCTCGTTTTTAATTGCTTTTCTTAGTTTGTAATCTTCTTCGATAAATGCTGGAGTTCTATCTTTTGCAGGAAACCATCTTGATTCCCAGTTTCTATTAATTCCTAATCTTAAACCTATTGGATTAACTTTTTGACCCATAGTTACGCATCCTTTCCGCTGTTTTTCGCAGGAGCAACTTCGACTAAAATGTGTGAAGTTGGCTTTAAGATTCTATCAGCTCTACCTCTTGCTCTTGGTCTCCATCTTTTTAAGTAAGCTGCTCTATCAACTCTGCAAGAAGTAATTACTACTTCTTCTGGTTCATAACTACCATTTGCAACTGCAGAAGCAATTACTTTAGAAATGATTTTTGCAGCTTTATTTGGCATAAACTCAAGCGCAGCAATAGCCTCTTCTGCATTCATGCCTTGCACTTCGCGTGCTACAAGGCGCGCTTTAATTGGTGATACTCTTACATATCTTAATAATGCTCTACTCATCTTATCCTACCTTCTTTTGAACAGTGCCTTTGTGGCCTCTAAAAGTTCTTGTTGGTGCAAATTCGCCAAGTTTATAACCAACATGTGCTTCTGTAATATAGACAGGCACAAAAGTTCTTCCATTATGAACGTTGATTGTTAAACCAATCATTTCAGGAAAAATTGTTGATCTTCTTGACCACGTTTTAATAGGCTTGTTAGAGCCCTCTTTTTTTGCTTTAAGAACTTTTTTCATGAGATGGTCATCAATAAATGGACCTTTTTTTAATGATCTTGGCATCGCTTAACCCCTTATTTTTTCTTTCTTCTTGAGATAATTAGTTTATCGCTTGCTTTTTTCTTACGAGTCTTAAAGCCTTTTGTAGGCATACCCCATGGAGTTACCGGATGACGACCAGAGTTTGTTTTACCTTCACCACCACCATGTGGGTGATCTACTGGGTTCATAGCAGAACCTCTGGTTTGTGGTCTGATACCTCTATGGCGATTTCTACCAGCTTTTCCAATTACCATATTGGCATAGTCTTCATTTCCAACAGTTCCAATTGTTGCCATACATTCACCAAGAATGTATCTCATTTCACCAGATGGGAGTCTTAGCGATACATATTTACCTTCTCTACCCATAATTTGTGCATATGAACCTGCACTTCTTGCAAGCTTTCCACCTTGACCTGGGTTCATCTCAATATTGTGAACAAGAGTTCCAACTGGAATGTTTTTAAGCTTCATAGCATTTCCAGGCTTAATATCAAGCCCGCTCTCAGCCGCCATTACTATATCGCCAACTTTTAATCCTTTTGGCTGAAGAATATATCTTTTGTCGCCATCTACATAGTTAATAAGGCAGATACGACAATTTCTATATGGATCATACTCAATAGTTGCTACTTTTCCTTCAACGCCAAACTTATTTCTTTTAAAATCAATAATTCTATAAAGTTTTTTTGCTCCACCTTCTTTATGGCGAGAAGTGATGCGTCCATAATTGTTTCTTCCAGCTTTAGCAGGAAGTTTAATTAAAAGTTTTCTTACAGTTGGTTTGCTTGTAATGTCGCTACTATCTAGCGTCGTCATAAAACGACGAGATGGTGTATATGGTTTATAACTTTTAATTGCCATTTTCTATCCTTATACGCTTAGGCTTTCAATTTTTGCGTCTTCTGGAAGCTTAACATAAAATTTTTTACTATCTGGACGCTTCCCTTCAATACCTCTAAATCTTTTTTTCTTCCCTTTAACTCTTAATGAGTTTACTTTTAGAGGTTTAATTCCAAAATACTCTTGAAAAATTGCTTTGAGTGAGTTTTTAGTCACTCTTGGTGTTGTTTGAACAACAATAACACCTTCTTCTTGAAGGTTCAAACTTTTTTCTGTATAAACGATTGCTTTAATATCTGTAATATCTGCCATGGCTTAACTCTCTTTAATTAGATTTTCCCAAACAGATTTTTCAATAACAATAGCATTGTATGCTGCTGCTAAATATCCGTTTAGCTCATTTGGCTCAATTAAATAGCATTGTTGCAAGTTTCTAAATGCTAAATAAGTTTTATCATCAATCTCTTTTTTTACAAAAAGTGCATCTCTTACATTAAAGCTTTTGAAAAATTCATTTGCATCTTTTGTTTTACCAGATGCAACTTCAATTGAATCAACTACAAATACTTTTTCGTTTGCAACTTTTTCTGCAATTGCATGCATTAGGGCTAATCTTTTTTGTTTTTTATTTACTTTTTGCGTATAGTTTTTTGCATTTGTAGGACCAAATACTACACCACCACCTCTAAATTGAGGAGCTCTGATTGATCCTTGTCTAGCCCTTCCGCCACCTTTTTGGCTAAAAGGTTTCTTTCCACCACCGCTTACTGCACTTCTATTTTTTGTATGAGCGCTATTTGCTCTTAAGTTTGCCATATAGGCTTTGCAATAAAGGTATAAGTTATGCGGATGTACTTCTAAAAAGCTTTTTGGTAAATCCTCTGTCTTTACTACTACTGCATTACTCATTTAACAATCCTTACGATTCCTTTTGCGCCTTTGTGTCCTGGCACAGCGCCTTTTACAACTAAAATATTATTTTCAGGATCAAATGAAATTACTTCATTTTTTACTGTAACTTTTTTGTTTCCATAGTGTCCTGGCATTTTTTGCCCTGGTTGAACACGTCCTGGAAACTCACACATACCAATTGACCCTGGAGCTCTATGAAATCTTGAACCATGGCTCCCTGGACCTCCAGCAAATCCATATCTTTTAACAACACCCGTAAAACCTCTACCTTTTGAGTTAAATGAACTCTTTACTACTTTAGCTTCAGCTAATGGGGCAGTGCTTAAATCTCCAGGCTCAGTACCTTCAGCAACTCTTAATGTTTTAAAACGATTAAACTCTTTGCTGATATTGTACTTTTTTTGTTGACCTTCAATTGCTTTATTGATCTTTTTACCGCTATGGTATGCTACTAATGCTTTTCCATCTTCTCTTACTTCACATACCTTTGCCTCAACAACTTTTAAAAGTGTAACTGGCACACTTGGTACGCTTATCGTTCTGCTCATACCGATTTTTTCTACGATAAATTCCATACTCTAACTCCTTACTTATCCATTGAGCGGATTTCAACTTCCACTTCTGGCGCTAAGTCTAATTTCATTAATGAGTCAATCGTATCGGTTGAAGCAGATACGATATCAATTAATCTACTATGAATTCTAATTTCAAACTGCTCTCTACTATCTTTGTTAATATGTGGAGAGCGAAGCACTGTATAGCGCTTAATCTTTGTTGGCAAAGGAATTGGTCCACGAAGCTGCGAACCTGTTCTTTTTACAGCATCAACAATTGCTTTCACCGATCTATCCAATACCATGTGATCGTAAGCTTTAAGTTTAAGTCTAATTTTCTCCATTACTACTCCTAAAGAACTCGTCGCTTTTTACGACTCTGTTTTTATTTTTGGTGTCAAGGCACCTTAGCCCAAAATTGGAATTGTAATTTTACATACTTTTCTTTTTACTTAGCTTGAATGTAAAAATATTTTTTGAAAAATTTTAAATTTATTTCCTTTTTAAAAGGAAACTATGATTATGGTATAATAGTAATGAGTGATGAGTGATGAGTAATGAGTAATGAGTAATGAGTGATGAGTGATGAGTAATTAGTAATTAGTTATTAGTTATTAGTTATTAGTAATGAGTGAGTGGTGGTTGTATGAAATGATAAATATATAAAAGGATAAACGATGCAAAATAGTGAAATTGCAAAAGCTTTTTTCGATTTAGCCAATCTTTTAGATATTAAAGGAGAAAACCCTTTTAAAGTAAGAGCTTATAAAAATGCAGCAAGAGTTATTGAAGGGCTTGGTGAATCAATTGAAAAAATGGTGCATGAGGGTGAAGATTTAACAAAACTTCCTGGAATTGGCAAAGAAATTGCCAAAAAAATTCAAGAACTTGTCACAACAGGTAAATTAAAAAAACTTGAAAAGGTTAAAAAAGAGGTTCCTCCAACATTGCTTGATTTGCTATCCATTGAAGGACTTGGTCCTAAAAAAGTGCATGAACTCTATACTAAACTTGGTATTACCAATTTAAAAGAGCTTCAAGAGGCAGCAAAAAAACATCAAATCTCAAAACTTAGAGGCTTTGGAGCTAAAACGGAAGAGAAAATTTTAAAAGGAATGCATCTTTTAAAACAAGAAGGAATTCGATTCCTCTATGCCGTTGCCAAACCAATTGCTTTTAATTTAAAAGCTTATCTACTAAAAGCTCCAACTATTATAAAAGTAGTTATTGCTGGCTCATTTAGAAGAGCAAAAGAGACAGTGGGAGATTTAGACATTTTAGCAACAGCAAAAGAGCCAGCTTTAGTTATTGATTACTTTACGCAATATCCAGACATTATAGAAGTTGTTGTAGCAGGAGATACAAGAGCAACGGTGGTTTTAAAAAATATGCTTCAAGTTGATTTAAGAGTTGTTCAAGATAAAAGTTTTGGAGCAGCTTTGCAATATTTTACCGGAAGTAAAGATCACACTATTGCTTTAAGAAATATGGCTATTGATATGGGAATTAAAATGAATGAATATGGAGTGTTTAAAGGAAACAAACTCCTTGCAAGTAAAGATGAAATTGAAGTTTACAAAAGTATAGGGCTTTGCTATATCGAACCAGAGCTTAGAGAAAATAGAGGAGAAATAGAAGCTGCAGCTAAAAATGCTTTGCCAAAGCTTATTACTTTGCAAGATATCAAAGGTGATTTGCATATGCATAGCACCTTTAGTGATGGAATTGAAACAATAAAAACAATGGCTCAAAAAGCTAAGTTACTTGGGTATGAATATATTGCAATAAGCGATCATAGCGCATCTTTAGCAATTGCTAAGGGAGTTGATGAAAAAAAAATACAATCTTATATTAAAGAGATAGAAACAACAGAAGATGAAGTTGGTATTAAAATTTTTAAAGCTATGGAAGTTGATATTTTAGAAGATGGCTCTTTAGGAGCTAGTAAAGAGATTTTAGAACAACTTGATTTTGCTTGGGCTGCAATTCATTCAAAATTTAAACTTGATAAAACAACACAAACAAAGCGCATTTTAAAAGCTTTGCAAAATCCTTTTGTTAAAGGAATTGCTCATATTAGTGGACGCATTATTGCAAAAAGAGAACCAATGCAGCTTGATTATGAAACAATTTTTACATTTTTAGCCAAAGAGGGAAAATTTTTAGAGCTTAATGCTCAGCCAGAGCGCCTTGATGTTACTGATGTTTATGCAAAAAAAGCTAAAGAGATGGGGGTAAAATTTGTTATTAATAGCGATGCACATTCAAGCAAACAACTTGAATTTATGGAATTTGGCATTAATCAAGCCAGACGCGGCTGGCTTGAAGCAAAAGATGTTATAAATACTTCAAGCCTCAAAGAGATTGAGGCTTTGTTTAATTAAATTGTATTTCCTCTTTTTCTTTGACACCCTCATGAAAACTTCTCTTTTTTTCTCCCCTACTTCCATTATTGTTTTGTGAAAAATTTGCCCCTTGGTGCCAGCTTGAATTATTTTGAAAATTTTGTTTTGGCATAATTTGTGATTTATTCAAATCTTGATTAATATCAGATCTTGTTATATTATGCTCTTTCATTTGTTCTTTAGCTTTTTTGATTTTCTCTTGCATTTGATTGCTTCTATTGACATCATTAAAGTGAGGCATTGTATGATTATTTTCTTTAAAAGAATCTCTCATTTGATTTGATTTATTAAAATCTCCAAAATGTGGCTTTGTGTAATTATTTTCTTGCCATCTTGGCATTTTTATTGAATGATTAAAATCTTTACTCCAAGATGAATTTGTATGATTTTGATCATTTTCGTTTTCTAATCTATCTTTTAAATGCTTCACCCATGCTTGATGCTTACTCATCCACTCTTGATGCTCTTGCAACCATTTTTGATGTTTTTGAAGGAACTCTTCAACTTTTCTTGAAGCATTCTCTCTTAATGCATTTTTAATTGTATCTTCATCAAACTCTTTTGCTACATCAATATCAACTTCTCCATCACTAGCAGCTAAAATTGCAAGCATCGCTTTTTTTCTTGCTAATTTTTTATCATGAGCTTGTTGATATTTTTTATGTACTTCTTTAATTAACGCTACAAAATCATCTACTTTTTTAGTGATATTTTGATCAATTCCAGCTTCAATCTTAGCATCTTTAAAAATTTTTGCAAACTCAGGTTTTACTTCTTGAAAACTTGCATTATTATCAATAATTGTTTGTAATTTATCAAAATCAATTTTATTTAATACTTCAGTGACATTTGCATCATTATTTTGAGCTTTATGCGCAATCATTGCAATTGCTTCACTTGCAACAACAAGTTTTTTAAGGTGTTCATTATTTGGATCTTTAATAAGTTCTTCTTTTGCTGCTACTGGATCAAAATTTTTAATTTTTTCATAAAGAGTAGTTGCATTGTTATTAAGAGCTACAGTTGTTAGAGGGTTTGCAATAGCATTTTTCCCTTTTGATAAAAGTGGCATTCTAATAATTTGATCAGCTTCACTTAAATTACCATCTCCATCAGCATCTACAATCGCATCTTTTGGAATATGAAAATAAGCTTTTGAAATATTTAAATCATTAGGAACTTCAAAAACAATTGTTCCATTTGCTTCTACTTTTGTAGAATTAAACTCTTTATGACCAACTTTAAGTGTTGCTGCAGTAGGAAGCGCTACAACATATGCATCGCTTGCTTTTATTTTAACTTCTTTTGTTGTTTTTCCATTTGCTTGACTTTGATTTGTTTGTCTATTTGAACCATTATTTGGATTTTGCGGAAGTGATGGATTCTTCGTTTTATTTATATCTTTATCAATTGGGGTCTGTGAAGTGTTATTATCCTCTTTTGAATTATTTTTTTGATTGTTACTATTTTGATGAGGAGCTTTACTTGCATTATTTTCTATACCAGAGTTTGTTTGTTGATGAGATGTTGTTGCATTTTGTTCTTGATTATTCATGCCTGGGTCAATTTGAGTATGAGGCGTGGTTGTATTATTTTCTTTTTCTTTATTTTTCTTCATACCTTCATCAATTGGAGGATGAGTAGGTAATTGTGCTTGAGAATTTCCTTTTGAAGCATTATTTTCTTTTTGTTTATTATTATGTTCTTCTTTTTGTCCTGGATCTATTGGCATTTCAGGAATGTTTTGAGTATGGTTATTCTCTTTATTACCTGGATCTATTTGAGTAATTGGCTGATTTAATGTTTCATTATTTTCATTGTGTGACTTTTGACTTGAACCATTATTAGGCATTGAATTTTTCATATCTTCACGATTTTTTTCTTTATTGCTATTATCTTTTGACTTGTTTGGCATAGAATCTTTCGCATTATTGCTATGCTGTTGATTTTCCTTCGTAAGATCATTTTTTACATTTTTCTTATGTTCTATTTCTTGTTTAATGAAATCTTCTAAATCTTTACCTTTTTTCCCCTCTTTTAAAGCTGTTTTAATTGCAGTTGCATTTGCATCACCATCACTTACTGCTAAAACTGCTTTAAGAGCTTCTTTTTTATCATATCCTTTTTGTTTATGGGCAATCTTTGCTTCATCCAAAACTTCTATGATTGCTTTGGCTTTTTCTTTCACTTTTAAAGCAACTTTTTTATGCTTCGTTTCCAAAGGTTTTAATACTTTTTCAATTACTTGAGTTGCATTTTCGTCTTTGTTTTGTAAAGCTTCTTTACATGCAGTAATATTAATATCTTTTAAAACTTCTTTAGCATTTTTTGTGATGTTGTTTTCTTTTGCAGCTTTTACAACCTCTGCAATTGTATCGCTTAGTGTAACTAAATTTTCAAGTGTTTTATTATCTTCACTTAAAATTTGTTCTTTTGCTTTAACTGGGTCAAAATTTTTTACTTTTTCATAAAGATTAGTATCATTATGCTCAAGTGCTGCCGTAGCAATAGGATTGGCTACTTTTGCATCTCCTTTTACAATTAAAGGCATTCTAATTTGTTTGTCTATTGAAGCATTATATTCACCATCAAAATCGGTATCTACAATTGCATCATCTGGAATTGTAAGAGTTGCTTTAGAAAAGTCAATATTTTTTGGAATATTATTAAAAATAATTGTTCCATTTTTATCTACTTTGTGTGATTCATATATTTTTCCATTAATTTCTAACTTTGCACTTGAATTTAATTTCACTACATATGCATCACTTGCTTTATAACTAATTTGTTTTGTTTGAGATGAAACTTGAGGATTCTCATTTGCGTTAGAGCTGTTTGCTGTAGTAGTTGTAGGAGCAGTTCCTCCACCACCACAACCACTCATTATTGCTGCTACACTTAGTGTTAAAAGAGATTTTTTCAAAGTTTACTCCTTATTTTAATTTATAAGGAGTATTATAGTAAAAAAGTGTTACCTAAGTATTACTTATTAAGAAAATATAGTATTAATTTAAAAATAATATCCAATATAAAAACTTATTGCTTTTTCTTTGGCATAAATTAAAGATTTATCAATATCGAAACTAAAATACCAATTTTTATTAATAAAATAACTATATCCTAAAGAGATTGTTTGAGAGTTTTTTTCGTTTTTATAAACTCGTCGCTGCCACGTATAACTTAACGTAAGTAAATTTTTTGGATTTAAATAGGAACCTGCTTCAATTGTAAAGAAAAAATTATTTTTAGCATTATAATCTCTTGCAATATTATATTGAGCAGTAAAAGAAAACTCGTAATTTTTTAAATAATAAGTAACTTTTGAACTTAAAAAATAATCGGTTTTATTCAAGTTTTTATTTTTTGTTGGAAGATAAGCTCCAGCACCTAACTCCCAAATAAAATTATCTTTAATTTTATCCCAATAAAGAGCTAAAGTTAAATCATTACTACTTAAAGTTTTATTGTTTAATGAATTGGCATCATAATTTAAATAAAAGCTCCAATCCTTATAAATATAGCTTAATGAGATACTGTGAGAATGAGAAGTTTCCTCATTAGTTTTATAATAACTCCAACCTATCGTAAAATTTAGATGATTTTTTCTATTACTTTTTTGAGTATCTTCTAAATTTAAATGAACTTTTTCTTTTTTACAGCCATCTTTATCAACAATATCTTCAAAAGAAGAGTTTGGACATTTATCTAAAGCATTTGGCACTCCATCAAAATCGTCATCTTCAAAACTTGCAGCCTGCAATAGCAAAAAAGAACATATAAGCACAAAAACACTCTTAATCATTAAAGTCCTTTTCGAAACTTATGAATATGCCCTGGTTGATGCATCGGTGTAACTTCGTGATGTATTCTATTTGGAAAATGCGGCATATGAGGGGTTTTTGTATGCGGCATTGGTTTTTTTGGAAGATGAGGCGTTGGATGTTTTGGCAGATGAGGCATTGGATTTTTTGGCGTGTGAGGAGATTTTATAGGAGAAGGCATATGATTACTTGGTAAAGTATTTGGACTGTGTGGCATTTGAGGCACTTGAAATTTTACTTTATTTGGCATTTGATTTGTATGAATCCCTGGCTGAAAAGTTTTACTATAATTTAAATAAGGCTGCTTTATTTTATGTGAATTTTGAGGAGCATTTTGTTTAACAAATACTTTTTGTAATTTTTGCAAAGCTTTCATTCGCGTAGTGCTATTAAGTTTTGCTAACTCTTTTTTTATTTGATTCATAATAATATAACGTTTATTAATAGGCGCTTTATGAAGCTTTTCTATTAAGCTATCAATATTTTGAGCTTGAATGAACCAAGACAAAAAAAGTAAAATTACAAACTTTTTAGACACGCTTCTTCCTTTTTTTTAGTATAATAAATTTTTCTTTAAGTTTAACAAAAAAGAGTTACTCATTTATTACCTTTTTAAGAGACAAAATAAAAGTTGTGCCCTCATTTATCTTGCTTTTTACTTGCATATTTATCTTAAGTTGTTGAGATAATTTTTTAACAATGTGCATCCCTATTCCTAAACCCCTTGCACTCTCTTTATAATAGCGTTCAAAAATTTTATTTGGATTTTTTATGCCAATTCCAGTATCGGCAATTATTAGTTCATTTTCCTTTAAAGTAACAGTTACTTTGCCATTTCCTTTATTGTATTTGCAAGCATTGCTTAAAATATTGTAAACAATACGCTTTAGAGCATCTTTATTGCTATAGATAACAACAGATTTTAAACTCTTTTCAAAAGTTAAATTTGGATATTCTTTTTGAAAATAGGAAATCTCTTTTTCCAGTAAGTCTTTTAAATCAAAATGCTCTTTTTGCAAAAGTGAATTATCTAGAGAGCTTTTTATATTTTTTTGCAAATGAACAATTTTTTCTATACTTTGTAAAATTCGATCAATTTTTTTATTCTCTTTTAATTCTTTTTGCAGCATTTTAAAATTAATAACGATAGAGCTTAAAGGGGTATTGATATCGTGTAAAATATCTTTCATAAACTCTTCATTAAGTGTTAAAGCCTTTTTTAAAGGATAGAGTGTATAAAGCGAAAACAAAAAAGAAAAAAGCGCAATTAAAAATGCATAAAATAAAAATTTAAAAAAAAGCTTTTGCTTTATCTTGGTAAGCTTTTTTTCATATATTTTTTGGGGTAAATAGACTTTTAAATAGTATTCACTTGAGGTAGGAACTTTATAAAATGTATAAAATGTGCCATTTTTATAAAGTTTATTGAGTTTAATATTTTTTGTTATAGGCACAAAATCCAAACTTAAATTTTTACATTGTAAATCAAGACTACATATTTTCATCTCTTTTTGGATTTTATCTTTAAATGAATGTAACTCTTCTTGATAATTTTGATAAATAATAATTGCAAGTAAAAGTAATTGCATTAAAAAAAAGATAAAAAAATTTTTTAAAAGAGACTCTTTTTCATATCTCTTCAAGCATATAGCCTTGTGAACGAATATTTTTAATTTTGAGATTAAGTTTATTTTTTAGTTTTGCAATATTAACGCGTAATGCATTATTGTTAGGAGTATCTAATAGATCCAAAAGCTCATTAGTTGGGACAATTTTATTCTTGTTTTTAATAAGTTTTTTTAAAAGAGCCGATTGTACCTGTCCTAAGTTTATTATTTTTTCATTTTGTAAAAAAATATCTCTTTTCACATCATAAACTATATCGTTATATACAAATTGATTTTGGGGTTTTAGCTTACTTTTGATTCTTAAAACCAGTTCCTCAGGATCAAAAGGCTTTTTTAAATAATCAATTGCCCCCAAATTAAAAGCTTTGCTTAAAGTAGAAATGTCTGTTAAAGCACTAATATAAATTGTTGGAGTATCATCATGTGCATTTTGAAGTGCTTGTAAAACATTAAGCCCATTTTCATCTGGTAAATTTATATCAAAAATATATAAATCATAACTATTTTTAAAGGTTAACTCATATGCTTCATTGGCATTTTTGGCTAAATCTACCTCAAAACCTTCACTTCCTAAATACTCACCTAAACTCTCTAATAAAACTTTATCATCTTCTAATAATAATATTTTCATATTTTTAGTATAACCAAAAATATTATAAAAATAGTTTATGAAAAAATTTTTAACAATTCTTGAGGAATTTTAGCAATTTTTTTGCCACTCATATATACAAGCGTAATTTCCATACTAAAAATTTTTTCTTTTTCTTTAAAAATCTCTTGCAATAATTTTATAGAGACTTTTGTTGTGGATAAAAGTGTAGTTTTAACTTCTAAAATATCTCCAAGCGTTGCGCTTTTTAAAAAGTTTGCTTGAAGCTCTTTAACCACAAATCCACTCTTATTTTTAAAATCAAAAGGCATTATACCTTTTTCAAAAAGCATCTGACTTCTTGCTCTTTCACAAAAATTTAAATATTTACTATGATAAACAATTCCCCCTAAATCAGTATCTTCATAATAGACTCTTACTTTCAAAATTCTACCTTACTTTCATCAATTGAAACATTAATATTATATTTTCTCATAGATTTTTGTAAATGTCGCAATGCTTTTAGCGGAGTTACGGCTTTTTTGTTGAGAGTATCTTCTAAATACTCTTGTAGTTGGCTTAAAGAGATCTTTTTTAAATCTATTAAAGTATCAAGTTTTCGTCTTGTTTCAGCAGTTATAGTAATGCCATTTTCTGGATTGTTATCACTATCAAGGGTCTGAAAAAGCATGGCTAATTTTTGTACATTTTCGTTTGTAATGTCACTTCTTTTAACTCCAACCATATCTTGGGGAAAAATTATGCTATCTTTTGGAATATCATAAAGCAAACCTATTTTAATACCTCCAACTTTAAAACCAAGTGGCATATATAAACAATTAATAGTGCCATCTTTTTTTGTAAATGCAATATCACCTGCACATTGATACTCAAGCCCCTCAATGGCAGAATCAACTACCTTTGCACTTTTCATAGGACCTTCTGAACAAGCACTAAGAAAAAACATTGCCAACAAAGCAGTCAAAATTTTTCTTTTCATTAGTAAACCTTTAGCAATTCTATTTTTCTAATTATATCGAAAAAAATTAAACCATCTCTTTTTTTAACATTTTTTTTACACAAAATTATATGTAATTTTTTTCGATTTGTTAGACTATTTTTATATTATGATATTAATTTAAGCTCAATTTTCCTCCCTATTTTTCAAAGCAAGATAAATCTCTTCAATTGCTTTTTTAGCTCCTGTTTTAAAATAGATTTTTGCCCCATCATAATCTCTTGGGTTGATTC
>JALVTH010000045.1 GCA_027036015.1 Campylobacteraceae bacterium | reverse complement strand
AAATGTTCATAAAAACAGAGCAGATAAAGAGGATACTTACGATAGTTATTTTGAGACCATCAGCCAAAGAGCAAAAATGAAAAGTTATAAAATAGTGCCAATAGGTACAAGTTATAAAACTTTAAAAAGGGAGATACTATATGGCAATCCTATCCTTGGCGTACAGGTTGGTAATGGCGTATTGCGTATAAAAATAATTAAAGCTGATTTATTATAATTAAAGGAGGAAATTATGTGGAAAAAGATTCTTATAGGTTTAGCGGTTTTTGTGGGATTAATTGTTGCATTGGTTTTTTGGGCGACTTCGGGGATGAGTGGTGCTGCTGATGATTTCTTTAATCTTTTGGCGCAAAAGAATTATACAACTGCCTATAAGCAGTATCTATCGAGTGATTTTAAAAGCAAAACACCTTTGACTAAATTTATCGATTATGTCAAAGCAAACCGTTTTGATGAGGTAAAAGAGACAAATTGGGGAAACCGGCAAATAAATGGAAATTTAGGAGAGTTAGAGGGTTCTTTAGTTACGCAAAATGGCAGTGCTATACCTGTAAAACTTAAATTTGTAAAAGCAGGTGATAATTGGCAAATATATGCAATTAATAAGCCGCAATCTGGAATTAATCCGTCAAACAGTGTTGATAAAAAAGAGAGTAATAATGATACAAACGCAGTATCTTTACAAGTTCCGACAAATCAAGAGATTATTACTCTTATAACCGATTCTATGCAACATTTTAGCTATTCGGTAAGAGATAAAAGTATGAAAGAGTTTTATGATAATATCTCTGATATGTGGAAAGAACAGACAAGTTTAGAAGCATTAAACAGAGCTTTTGGCAAAGTTTTAAATGCAAATATAGATTTTACACCATTAATAGATACAACACCTAAAATTAACAAAGTTAGCATTACACCAGAGGGTGTGCTAAAAGTAAAAGCAACATATGACGGTAAAGCTATCAATTTAAATGGTGATTATATTGAAGTTGAAACCAATTATATTAATGAAAATGGCAAATGGAAACTCTTGGGCTTTACATTTAGGATTAAAAAGCGAGTTTAAATAATGAAAAAGTTTTTACTTTTTATACTGCTAGGATACCTAGCAGTTGCCAATAGCTGCAATTTAAAAGTGTTGAATTTTGATATAAATGATAGTATAAATTTAACTATTCATAGCAGTAAAAAATGCAAAGGATATGGGGTAAAACTGAAATTGAAAGATAACTCTGCTTTTAAATTTTATGTAAATTTTACCCCTAAAATTGTCAATCAGGCACCGCCATTTGGATTTTCGCTTTCAGATGGAAAAGAGTTTATCTCTTTAGGGGTTGATAAAAATATTATCGATTCAAAATTAGATGCCAAATTGTTAGAAAATAGCAAAATTTATGATATTAAAAACGGTTTTAATATCTATTGGCACATCTCTTTAAAAAATTTAAATGAGTTACAAAAGATTACTGCTGAGAATATTGAAATTAGGCATATGGACAGCAATAAGTGTAAAATGCTTTATTTAAGTTATTTGTCAAAAGCAAGAGATAAACCTATTACAGTTGATAAAAATAAATTTATTAATTTTTGTAAATCAACTTGGGTTATAAATGATTCAAATTCACTCTTAGAAGAGCTTTTTAAAATTAGCACAAGCAATCTTAAAAGCATAAAAGAGGGCAACAATAGTGAAGTTTTAAATTTTATAAAGGGTACAAAGCATAAAAAGAGTAATAAGAAAAGTTGCAAAATATATGTGGATTTAATAGATATGAATAGTTTAAATCCTATTAATAGCAATAATTTTACATTTTGGGTTGAAAAGATAAATGGCGAATCTTATGAAAGGAAGTTTAAAAAGAGCAGTTTCAAGCTTTTAAAAGGCTCATATGGGATAAAAGCTATAAGTAAAAGATATAGCGGAACAAGTCAAATTATTAATTGTGATGGAGGGGATTATTATGTTACGATACCGGTATTTGCACATATTTAAATATTTTATTTTATTTTTAATGATTAATACTATTGCTTTTGCCAAGCCGTCTGTTAAATTGGGCGATATTGATGCAAAAGTTATAAAAGATGGAATAGAAATTAGCGGAACTGTCACAGGTTCTGGACTTAAAGAGCCAATTCCTGTATATGACCAAGTGACAATTAGAGCCGAATTAAAGAATGGTTCTGATTCTATATATCCAAAATTTGGTAAATATTACTGGATAGCAAAGAGTTGTGTTACTGGAGAGCATGGGTGTTTAACAAAAATAGAGAATGAGGGTAAAAATGTTACAATTAGAGATATAGCATCTTTTTATTTAAGAAAAACTCCAGTATGGCTAGCTTATGGAGGTCTTGGAAAATGGGAAAAAAATGCCCCTGCTACTGTTACTAAAAAATTTAAAGGAATTATTGGAAAAGAGTTTTGCGGTAAAAGAGTTAGAATTCATGCTATTTTAAAATATGTTATTGGCGGTCCATATGCTAATTGGCCGGGTATCTCTTTTTATCATAATACTGTAATGATGCAAATGCCTGATTGCCAAGGAGATGCTGCTAACAATAACAGCGGCGGTGCCTCTAATACGGGAAATAATGACAATAATATAAATAATCGTTATGCAACTTATCGTGTAAGCGCCCAAAAAAAAGGTTATAAAAAAGCTTGGGATGATAGAGATATAAATATAGACAGCACAAAAACGCTGATTGTATGGGGAACTGTTTATGACAACCAAAATAAGCCACTGCCTTTTACGAAAGTAACACTTGCAATTTTAGGTAAAATATTTACACTTCAGAGCGATTCTAATGGAGATTTCAAATTTGAAATTACAATTAATCCTAATGGGAATAAAGTTTTAAAATATAATGAAGATTTGCATTTAAAAAAGCCTGTTTCTCATATTAGTGCGCAAGTTTTATCGAATAAATTAGCAGCAAATGGAAAAGAACAGAGTGTAAGGGTTAAATTTACAGACAACAATGGCGTGCTTGCTGATAAAAAACTTTATATCTCAACCGATAATATACCGCTTACGCATAATGGCTCAAAAGCAAGTTATGCGAAATTTGCTTATGATTCTAAATATATAACAACCAATGGCGGCGGTGTGGCAGATTTTACAGTTCACTCTCCAAAAGCCGCAGTAAATTTGGTAAATAAGTATAAAGACAATAAGCTTTTTCCAATAAGTTCGTCGTATCATATATACTCTCTTGAAAACGGTGAAAAAGAGAGAGTAGGTCTTATGAAGTTAAATTTCTATTCGCCAAAACCGCATATTACTTTAAGATTTCCAAGCGGTGTGAAAGAGGGATTTTGGCAAAACACTCCGTCAAAAGTTTATATTGACGATTTAGACAGCAGTCATTTTAAAATTGCAATTAGAGGGTATGGGCGTTTAAAAAGTCAAGGAAGCGGTGTTAGATACAATAAATTAATTCGGCAATTTGATGGTAAAGTTTTTGAATTCTATTTTCAGCCTCAAAAAATAGGTTTTGATTTGAATAATCAGCCAAAGCTTTGGAAAAAGTTGCTCATTGTAAATAGAAATGCTTTGCTGAGTGCATTTATTCCTATTGCGCAAAATGGTAAATTGCCTTTAAAATATCCGGCAAGCAGCGAGTTTAGAGATACCATTGATTATTTAGTAGCCAGAGCAGGCGCCAAAGATTATCATAATTTGTTGCAACAGGTAGAAGATAACAAAACAGTATCTTATCAAACAGTTATGGATGGCGCAGTAGGCGGAGCTTTGCTTGGAGATGCTTTAAATAATATATTTATGAATAAAAATGTTCCGTTAAGCGATTCTTTACAGTTAGAGCTGCTTAAAGCCATTTATGCAAATGCAAGCACAGTATATGGCGCATATAAAGATTACAACAGTATTGCCAATGCTTATGAAGATGTTGTGCCTTACCATATTATGGTTACAGTTATAGATGACGATGGATATAAAACAGTTAAACAGCGCTCTGTTTTTGTGAAAATTTGGAAGAAGGGGAAATAAGATGAAAAAGTTAATTTTACTATTTATATTTTTGGCACAGCTTAATGCAAAAGATGTAGGCGTAGTAATAGATAATTATTTTGATGCTGTTGAAAACAGAAACCTTCCTCAAATTAAAGAACTTTTATATCACCCCTCTAATAAACGGTTAATTCAGTATAAAGCGGTATTTGGAGGAGTAGAGCAGGAAATTCAAGATTTTTCTATTGTTAAAAAAGATTTTTTTAATGATAAAGCAATAGTAAAAGTTAATCTGCAAGCAAAAATCAAAGACAAATTTAGCAGCAGAAGTTTTGAAGAAAATGTGAATTTAATATTTTTACTTCAAAAAGACGGTAATAATTGGAAAATAGCCAAAGTAATGCCAGATGCAGATTTTGATATTGCAAAAAAAGCACTCTTTATACAAAGTATAAAAAGCAGTTTAAATTCAAATACCTCCGGAGGCAATATTTCAAATCAAAATAACAATTATATAGGCTGTTATAAAGACAGTGGAGACCCATTTGGAACAGAAAACAGAGATTTAAACGGTTTTATGCTTAGTAAAAGCGATATGACAGTTAATAAATGTATAAATTTATGCAGAACAAAAGGCTTTAAATATGCCGGTGTCGAATATGGAACTCAATGCTTTTGCGGAAACAGTTACGGCAAATACGGAAAAGCCAATAACTGTAATATGAAGTGTTCAGGCGATGCAAATGAGATATGCGGAGGTTTTTGGACGAACACTATTTATAGTGTTAATAAACAAAATTCCAGCAAGCCAAATGTTTCAGATAATTTAAAAAATGGAGATAAAAACATTATCTACAACAGTGCAGACAGTGGTGAAAACTTTTTAAACAGTAATGCAGATAAAATTAATGATATGAGTGAAAAAGAGGCATTTAAACCGCAAAAAGGCAATTTAATCGATTTACAAGATGGATTTAATTTTGGATTAAACAGTTCTATCTGGGAAGTTTATGAATGGAAGACATTAAAGCGCTTAAATGGAGCTAATTTAGTTCACAATGGTTATTTAGATTTACAATGCAATAAAACTGACCAAAGTGCTTTTGTTGCTACTAAACCTATATTTTTTAAAAAGGGTGAAATTTTGCATATTAAAATGCGTATAAAAGTTCACTATGCAAACAGGTATTTTGAGGGTGGAATATGGTTTTATGGATGTGATGTCGGTAAAAAGGTAACTATGCCAAAAAATAAGAATGCTTGGCTCAATGCATTTGGAAAAAATCTTTTTAATGTTACACACTACCATTACTATTATGAAAAACCGGGAGTAAGCCCTTATGTGCCTACTCATAACGGTTTTGCAATTTCTGGTATAAATTGGCGAAAAGATAAAAATTACGGCATTATTAAACCGATTTGGGATAAATGGTTTATTGAAGATATCTATTACAATCCAGCAAAAGAGGAAGCTATTTTAAAAATAGGCAATCAAATTAAAAAAGTTCACACCCCTCAATTTAATAAATATTATATCCGTTTCATTATGCATTCATACGGATGGTACACCGGTCACTCTATGCAAATTGATTGGATACGCATAACAGCTAAAAAAGCAGATAAAATAGAGTTAAATAGTAAAAACAAAACTGCTTATAGTTTAAAAAATTGCAAAGTTATACAAAATAGGCAAGAGTATTTTAGCAATATAGAAATTGATTATTTAGATAGAAATAATAAAAATGTATATCTAGTTTGCCAAGTTAAAAATTTACCTAATAATGCAACTATTAGTTCAAAGTGGTTTTATAATTACAATGGTAAAGAATATAACATTGGAGAGAAGAATCTTAAAGTTACAAATAGCAAAAAAGATAAATATTTAACTTTTAGAATAGAAAATATGGATAAACAGTGGCTAAGCGGATATTATAAAGTTGTTGTAGAGATGAATGGAAAATATATAACAACTGTAAATTATAAAATGAAATAAATCAATTTAAAAGGAGGAGAAGAATGGAGAAGTTAAAATTTTAACTTCTCGAAAAAGTAAGTGTTAAAATAGCTTATAAACTACCGGCAATATGATTAAACACACTCTTTATTATTTTAGGTTTAATATCTGGAATTGTGACTGCACTTGATATAAATAGAGGATTAACCTTTAAGAATCAATAAGAGAGCTATAAAAGCTGTAGTATTAAGTCCTCTTTTTTATTTGATTACAATTTTGCCAATGACAGCAATCATTGGCAATTTAACTATTTTGGAATTCTGAATATACTCATTTTTAGACTTCCCTTTGGGTTTTATGAGGTTCCCCATAAAATTGTGAACATAGTATTCCGTCGAACTCAAGTTATTAAAATAGAGTACGAAATATGAAATGAAAAAATTAAACTTTTCTAATATTATAATAACTTTCTAATACACAATTTAAAAGAGAATAACTAATTTTTAATCTCTCTATTTTGGTGTCCATATATGATAATAGATATAAATATTCCACCTTGTACTATGCCTAAGATTACCTCTGAGCTAACTGCCATCATTGCATTTAGGGTTTGAGGTATCC
>JALVTH010000044.1 GCA_027036015.1 Campylobacteraceae bacterium | reverse complement strand
CTATTTACTTTTTAAAGTAAATGCTTCGGTGATACTCTGATCTGTTGCACCTAACAAGCTCTTTTATTATTGTAGCAAAAATGTTACATTTGTATTATACGAGGTGATAACAATAATAAAATTTTAATAAAAAGTTATCATTATCACCTGACCCCTAAAGACCTAAAGAAAGCTAAAGAAAGAAAAGAACTAAAGAATAAAGAACTAAAGCTAAAGAAAAGATATGACCCCTAAAGATAATAAAACCTCAATTAAAAAACTATGTAAATAAAGATTTGCATTATGTTTAAAAGTAATAGAGATTATAAGCTCTATATTCAAGATATAGCTTTTGAGTGTAAAAATATTAGAAAGTTTGTAAAAAATTTAACATATGAAGAGTTTACTCAAAATATCGAAAAGGTTTATGCAGGAGCTAAAGCTTTTGAAAATATAGGTGAAGCTGTTAAAAAGATTCCAAAAGAGATTACTAAAAATTATCCTCAAATTAAGATTTTTGCAACATCTCAATAATAGGTTTAGCTAAATTAAGAGCTTTTGCGCGGTGAGAAATGGCTGCTTTGATACTACTATCAAGCTCTCCTAAGGTTTTATCAAAACTTTCGGGGATAAAGATGGGGTCATATCCAAAGCCTTTATTGCCTTTTGGAGTTGTAATAACCTTGCCATGCATCCAACCATGCACGACATATTCTCCAAAAGGCGAAACTACTGCAATTGCGGCAGTATAAAAAGCAGGTGAAGTATTAACGCCTTTTGCTTTTAGTTCATCAATTGCTTTTTGTAGATTTTCTTTATCACTAGCACCCACTCCAGCAAAGCGGGCTGAGAAAATTCCTGGTTGAAAATTTAAAGCTTTTATACTAATTCCGCTATCATCTGCAATGACAATTGCTTTTTGGGGTAGTTTTTCATAAATAGTTTTTGCTTTAATAAGAGCATTTTCAGCAAAGCTTGAGCCATTTTCTTCAATTTCAATTTCGCCTAAAAGCTCTTTATATGGAATTACTTTTGTTGATAGAAGTTCACTAAACTCTTTGATTTTTCCAGGATTGTTTGATGCTAAAATTAACTCCATCTTACTTCTTTTTCGATATAATTTAGCGTTATTATAACAATTATTCCCTCTTAAACAACTGACAATGCATGGTGAAAGAATATTTTCATTTCACACAGAGCTCACAATTTTTTATTATAATTGCACTATTTAGTGCAATTTAAAAAATTTTTGCTATTTTTAAGAATATTTTATAAAAGGATAAAAAGTGAAAGAGATCGTTAAAAAGGTTTGGCATTTAAGTTTAATTATTGGAATGCGTTTTTTTGGACTTTTTGTTGTAATGTCTGTGCTCTCAGCTTATGCTATAAAGCTACCTGGGGCTACTCCAACACTTGTTGGACTTACAGTTGGAGGATACGCGCTAACGCAAGCGGCCTTTCAAGTGCCTTTTGGAGTGCTTAGTGATAAGATTGGGCGCAAAGGAGCAATTTTTATTGGACTTGTTATCTTTGCAATTGGATCAGTTATTGCAGGAATGGCTCATGATATCTATACGCTTTTAATTGGGCGCTTTTTACAAGGAGCAGGAGCAATTGGTTCAGTTATTATTGCTATGATTAGCGATCATGTTAAAGAGCAAGAAAGAGCCCATGCAATGGCTGTTATGGGAATGGTTATTGCTTTGGCATTTACTGGGGCTATGATTGTTGGACCACTTATTGGAGCAATTGGTGATGTGCCAACGCTTTTTTATCTAACAGCACTTTTAGCTCTTATTGCAATTGTGATTTTATTTACACTTGTGCCAGAACCCCCAAAAATAATTCATTCATTTAGCGAAGAAGAGGCAAAAGTAAAAAATGTTTTTAAAGATGCTGATTTAAAAAGAATGTATTTTACCTTTTTATTCCATAGCTCAACGATGGCAATAGCCTTTTTCTTAATTCCTTTGATGTTAAAAAATCAATTTCATTTAAGTCTTGGTGAGTTTTGGAAAGTTTATGTGCCAGCTGTTATTTTTGGTATAATAGCAATGGGTCCTGCTGCTGTGTTTGGTGAGAAGTATAATAAAGGAAAAGAGGTCTTTTTAGTCTCAATTGCTTTTATTGCTCTTAGCTTTATTTTGATGGGATTTAGTAAGAGCCTTTTGTTATTTGGAGTTGGAGTAGTATTCTTTTTTATTGGTTTTAATATGTTTGAGCCGCTTTTGCAAAGTTTTGTTTCTAAATTTGCTAAAGCGCATCAAAAAGGAGCAGCTTTAGGAGTAGCTAATACCTTTGCTTATATTGGAATGGGAGTTGGAGCAACGCTTGCTGGAATGATTTTTAAGCGTTTTAGTGTTGAGGGTGTTGCAATTTTTGTTTTAATTGTTTCTATTTTTTGGGCACTTTGGATTGCTAAAATGAGAAATCCAGGACTTAGAGGCACAATTTATCTTGATAAAGAGCATTTTGATTTTTCTAAAATTGATGCTTTAAGAAAACAAAAAGGTATTACTGATACCTATATTAATCAAACTGAGGGAGTAATGGTTGTAAAGTATGATAAAGAGCTGACAAATGAAGAGAGTATTCGAAATTTTTTGCTAAAGGATAGTATCAAAAATGGAGATTGATTTAAATAGTCCACAACTTTATATTAACCGCGAACTTTCGTGGTTGCGCTTTAATAGCAGAGTGTTAGATCAAAGCACATATGGAGATTTACTTCCTCTTGATAAATTAAAATTTTTAGCAATTTATGGAACGAATTTAGATGAATTTTATATGATTCGTGTTGCTGGACTTAAAGCACTTTATAAAGCAGGAGTCTATGATACCGGTCCAGATAAAATGACACCAAAAACTCAGCTTAGCTTAATTCGAGATTATCTTCATAAAGAGATAGAATATTTAGAAGAGCGCTATTTGGCAATTAAAGAAGAGTTAGCGCAAAATGAACTTTTTATAAAAGATTATAACGAACTAAGCCAAGCTGAGCAAGAAAGACTCAAAAAGTATTTTTTAGAGTATATCTATCCGTTAATTATTCCAATTGCTGTTGATGCAACACATCCATTTCCACATTTAAATAATCTAAGTTTTGGTATTGCATTGGAGCTTGTGGATAAAAATGGACAAGTAAAACATGGATTGATTCGAATTCCGCGTATTTTAGCCCGTTTTATTAAAATAGACAATACCTTTGTTCCAATTGAAACAATTGTAGAAAATTTTATTGATGATCTTTTCCCAGGACTTAAACTTAATGTAGCAACCCCTTTTAGAGTTACTAGAAATGCAGATTTGGCAATTGAAGAAGAAGAGGCAGATGACTTTTTAGAAATTTTAGAAGAGGGTTTGAGATCGCGCAACAAAGGAGCAATTGTTCGACTTGAGCTCAATGGTGATGCAGATGAAGGATTGGTGAATTTTTTGTGTAAGCATTTGGATATAAAAGAAAAAGATATCTATTATTATAAGCATATTCCACTAAATTTAGGAGCTTTTTGGCAAATTGTAGGAGATAAAGATTTTGCCCATTTAGTTACTCAAAGTTTTGTGCCAAAAATTTTGCCTCCGCTTGATAAAGAAGATATTTATGATGCAATGGAAAAAGAAGATATTATGCTTTTTCATCCTTATGAGAGTTTTGAACCAATTGTAAAATTTATCAAGGATGCAGCAAAAGATCCTGATACCTTGGCAATTCGAATGGTATTATATCGCGTTGGCAAAAACTCTCCAATTGTAAAAGCACTTATTGAGGCGGTTCGAAACGGAAAGCAAGTTACTGCAATGGTAGAATTAAAAGCGCGCTTTGATGAAGAAAATAATCTTCGATGGGCAAAACAGCTTGAGAGTGCTGGAGCACACGTTGTTTATGGAATACCTGGTTTTAAAGTGCATGCTAAAATTGCTCAGGTTATTAAGTATAAAAATGGAAAACTGCAAAGCTATTTACATTTGGCAACAGGCAATTACAATCCAACAACAGCAAAAATTTATAGTGATGTAAGTTTTTTAACAACAAATGCAAATTTTTCTCAAGATGCTACTAAGTTTTTTCACTATCTAACAGGCTATGCGGCTAATAAGCGTTTGAATTATCTTTATATGTCTCCAACACAAATTAAGCCAAAACTTCTAAAAGAGATAGAAAAAGAAGCAAGCTATGAAAAAGATGGATATATTATTTTAAAAGCAAATGCTTTGGTTGATCAAGAAATTATCAAAGCGCTTTATAAAGCTTCAATGAAAGGGTGCAAAATTGATTTGATTATTCGGGGTATTTGCTGTTTGCGCCCAGGCGTTGCAAAAATTAGTGAAAATATTACAGTAAGTTCCATTGTTGGTAAGTATTTAGAGCATGCAAGAATTTATTACTTTAAACATGCAAAGGTTAAAACCTATATTGCAAGTGCAGATTTAATGCCAAGAAATCTTGATAGAAGAATAGAACTTATGATTCCAATTGAAAATGAGGAGTTAAGTGACAGATTAATTAGAATTTTAAAACTGCAATTAGCAGATAATACCCACCGCTATCTTTTAGGATATAATAGAGAGTATGTAAAAGTCCATCCAAAAGCTAATCAAAAGCCAATTTATTCACAAGAGCTTTTGGAAGAGTATGTTAATAAAGCAAGCAAAGTTGCAAAAGAGAGTTCAAAATCGATGAATAAAATAGCAAAAAAGATTTTAAAGGAGAAAGAGTGAAGCCAGTTTTACTTCCTTATAAAGGAACTTTTCCAGTAATTGACAAAAGTGCATGGGTAGCTCCGGGAGCTACAATAATTGGAGATGTGGTAATTGGTGAGGAGAGTTCTATTTGGTTTGGATGTGTTGTTCGAGGCGATGTGCATAAAATTAGAATTGGAAAAAGAGTAAATATTCAAGATTTATCAATGATTCATGTAACACATTACAAAAAGCCAGATAAAAGTGATGGGAGCCCAACAATTATTGGTAATGATGTAACTATTGGACATCGTGTGATGCTTCATGGATGCACTATTGAAGATGCTTGTTTAATTGGAATGAGTGCTACAATTTTAGATGATGCTGTTATTGGTAAAGAATCGATTGTTGGAGCTGGAGCATTGGTAACAAAGGGTAAAAAGTTTCCACCGCGCTCTTTAATTTTAGGTTCACCTGCAAAGGTTGTAAGAGAATTGACGGATGAAGAAGTAGCTGAACTTTATGCATCAGCAAAGCGCTATGTTGGATTTATGAGGGAGTATAAAGAGTAATTAGTGATTAGTAATGAGGAATGAGTGGTGAGTAAGAAGTTGTGAGTAAGTGATGATAAAAATTTTATTAAAGAGTATAAAAGATATTTTAAGTGTAAAAGTGCTTGGATTTATTATTAAAGTAACGCTTGGAGCATTTTTATTGATGATTCTCTTTTTTTGGTTTTTTTGGGATAGTTTTTCAAACGCGATTTCGCATTTGGTTTTAGCTCTTCCTTTTATTGGAAAATTTAGTTTTGTGCAAGAAGCAGCTTCGTTTTTGGGTGCTTTAGTAGTAGCTTATGGCATAATAATTGCTCTTATTTCACTATTAACTTCGATTTTTTCGCCTAAACTTATTTTGTCTTTAGCAA
Organism: Campylobacteraceae bacterium; assembly: GCA_027036015.1. Taxonomy (GTDB): domain Bacteria; phylum Campylobacterota; class Campylobacteria; order Campylobacterales; family Sulfurovaceae; genus JAADEQ01. Next base: position 24,287 of record JALVTH010000044.1, on the reverse strand, counting down.
AAAAAGAGTATAACATTGAAGGCAAAGAGAACTCCTCTTTAAAAGAGGTAATTTGGGTTAATGTAAAAACTGCACTTATTTTTGTGCTTTTGCTTTTTCTTTGTTTACCTTTGATTTTTGTCCCTATTCTTGGACAAATTGTAATGCTGCTTTTATGGGCTTATTTATTAAAAGAACCAACCTATTTAGATGTTGCATCACTTTTTGATGGAATAAAAAAAGAAAAAAGCGGGCTTTGGATAATTGCCATTATTGCAGCGGTTTTTAATTATATACCTTTTTTAAATCTTTTTGCTCCAGTTTTTGCTCAAATTTTGTTTATGCACTATCTCTTAAGTCAAAAATCTTAATTTTTTCTCAATAATTGGAACAAAATATTTCATTTTGAAATAAAAACCCCTTTTACTTTATCGTTTTTTTATAATTAGGATAGATAAATTTTAAAGGGGTTTAAAATGAAAGAAAAACTTTTTAGGGTTGTTATGTTACTTGCACTATTTTATGTAAGTGCAAATGCTTGGTTGCCAAACAGCCCTTATACACAATTTGCAACGCTAAAAGGAAGAGTATGGTATGACCAAAATTCTAATGGTATTCAAGATGCGGCTGAAGATGTAAATAGTGTAGAAAATGTGAGAGTACATTTATATAAGGATGGAGTAGATACAGGTGAACTTTCTATAACTAATAGCCGTGGAGAGTATATTTTTGAAAATTTAGAACCTGGACATAAGTATGCAATCAAAGTTGATAAACCTAAAAATTATGTAGATTTTACCTATTATAAAAAAGGGCATAATGACGATATAGATTCAGATGTAAGAAGTGATGGATTTAGTGATAGTGTATTATTACATGCAGGGGAAGTTTATGACAAAATTGATGCTGGACTTGTTTGTAAATGCATTGCATGGTTGCATATTGAAAAGCTTACAAATAATGAAGATGCCGATTTTAGCAAAGGTCCTTTCATTAAGATAGGCGATGAAGTTGAATGGAAGTATATAGTAAATAACCCAAGCAGGGTAAAAATTTGCAATATTAAAGTTGTGGATGATAAAGAGGGAAATGTAACTTGTCCAAAAAGTTGTCTTGCACCACTTGAAGAGATGACTTGTATTAAAAGAGGGATTGCAAAGGCAGGAGCTTATGAAAATAAAGCTACAGTAACAGGTAAGTGTGATAACAATGCAAGTGGATGTTCTAATAATGGAGTGGTTATTAATGATGATCCAAGTCACTATTATGGAATAGAACCAAAAATTGATATAGAAAAATATACGAATGGAAAAGATAGTGATACAGCTCCTGGAGAGAAGTTAATTGTAGGAAGCAAGGTTATATGGAAGTATGTTGTAAAAAATGTTGGTAATGTAAAATTACATGATATTATAGTGCAAGATGATAAAGAAGGTGATATTAATTGTCCTAAAGATAGTTTGGAAGCGGGCGAGAGTATGACTTGCCAAAAAAGTGGTATTGTGCAAGCTGGTCAATATGAAAATATTGCAACAGTAAGTGCTAAAGATCCGCTTAATGAAGATGTGCAAGATAGTGATCCAAGCCATTATGTTGGAAAATATAAAGGGGCTTGTTTAGGGAACTTTTACTGGTTTGATAAAAATTTAAATGGAGTGCAAGATAGTGGTGAACCTGGGGTTGTTGGTGTGAAAGTTGAACTTTATGATAGTGCAGGAAATTTATTGCAAACAACTCATACCAATAATGAGGGTAAATATCTCTTTTGCCACTTAAATCCTGGTAAATATAGAGTAAAATTTGATTTACCAAGCAGTTATCTTTTTGTGCCAGCAAACAAAGGAAGTGACGACACGAAAGATTCAGATGCAAATCGTAATGGCTGGAGCCATATTATAACACTTAAAGATGGCGATAAAGATTTAAGCATTGATGCTGGAATTTATTGCAGCTGTGATGAGGGATTAGTTGAAGGAAGAAAAGTTCATATGGATGCTATAAATAAAGAGAGCTTTATAATTAGTGCTTTAATGATTATAATGATTGCCCTCACTATTAAAATAGATGAGAGAAAGAGTTAAAAAACTCTTTCTTTTTTGCTCACTTTTCCTTATTAAATTATGCTATAATCTATAAAAAATCTTCAAAGGTGTTGGATGAAAAAAGCGTTTACTATGATAGAGCTTGTGCTTGTAATTGTTATTATTGGAATTTTAGCTGCAATTGCTGTGCCTAAATTTGGTGCAACAAGAGATGATGCTTATATTACCAGAGCAAGAAGCACAGTAGCTGCAATTAGAAGCTCTTTAAGTAATGAAGTACAAAAAAGAATATTGCGAGGTAATTTCACACCAGTTCAAGATTTAGGAGGAAGTAGTGGATATAATAAAGTTTTATTTGATTATTTTGATGGTAACAGTAATGGAGATAGAGTTTTAGAGTATCCTATTTATAGTTGCAAAGATGCTTCAGCCGTTGGATGTTGGATGAAAACGGGAAAAGGAACTTATCAATATAAATTTCCGCCAGCAGTTGGTACTACAGCAACATTTAGGGTGCAAAATAACCACTTTTTGTGTCAAAATCCAAACTCAAAAGAGTGTCAACTTTTAGAGCGCTAATGTATTATAAAATTGCACTTTTAGGGCTTAATCTTGAGCCTTTAATTTATGAAAGTAAAGAAGTTTTAAGTATTGGAGAGATTGTTGAAGTTCCTCTTAAAAAAAGTTTTAAAAAAGGTGTTGTACTTGAGCAAAGTAGGAAGCCAGATTTTAAAACTGAACTAATAAAAGCAAAAACTTCATATTTTTTCAAGCCATATCAATTAAATATTGCCAAATTTATTGCACTGTATTATGTTTGCGAAATTGGCGAAGCACTTGCTCTTTTTGTTCCATATTCGAAAGAAAACAAAACCCTCTTGCAAAATTTTGTACCATCAACTCTTCCTACATTAACAAAAGAGCAAAATAAAGCCTATGAAGCATTAAAAAAGAAAAAAAGTGCTTTGTTATTTGGCGTAACAGGATCTGGAAAAACAGAAATTTATATTCATTTAATTGCAAAAAGGTTGCAAGAGGGGAAAAATGCTTTACTTTTAATGCCAGAAATTGCCCTAACACCTCAAACAATTAAGCGTTTAGAAAACTATTTCCCAAATCTTGTGGTATCTTGGCACTCAAAATTGAGTAAAAAGCAAAAAGAGCAAAATTTAGAAAAAATTTATACTAATAAAGCACGGGTAGTTGTTGGAGCAAGATCAGCGCTTTTTTTGCCAATTGAAAATTTAGGTATTATTATTGTAGATGAAGAGCATGATGATAGTTATAAAGCAATGAGTAAGCCAAGATATAATGCAAAAGATTTAGCTTTTGTATTTCAAAAAGAGCTTGATTTACAAGTGATTTTAGGCAGTGCAACTCCGCTTGTAACAAGCTTTTATAAATTAGAGACAGTTCGCCTTAAAAAGCCTTTCAAAGAGGCAAAAAAGGAGTTTTTTTTCTATCCAACTCAAGAGGTAAATCAAACTATTTTGCAAGAGATTGAGCAAGTTGTAAAGAAAAAGGAGCAAGCTTTAATTTTTGTGCCAACCAGAGCTAATTTTAAATATCTCATTTGTCAAGATTGTGGTAAAACTCATTTATGCCCATTTTGTGATATTGGAATGAGTTTACATACGAAAAAAAGGGCTCTTATTTGTCACTATTGCAACTTTGCAAGCAAGATTCCAAATAAATGCGAATATTGTCAAAGTCCAAATTTAATAACAAAACGGCAAGGAACGCAAGAAATTGGTGATTTGATAAAAGAAAAAGTAAAAAATGCCAAAATTGAGATTTTTGATAAAGACTATATTACTACTTTAAATAAACTCTCAAAAGCTTTAAATCGCATTAAAGAGCAAAAAGCAAATGTTATTATTGGAACACAAATGCTCAGTAAAGGGCATGATTATCCAGAAATTACGCTAAGTATTATAACAGGGCTTGATTTTTTATTAGCGCTTGGTGATTATAGAGCAAAAGAGCGAGCAGTTGCTCTTATGCATCAAATTGCAGGAAGAAGCGGGCGAAGCAAAGATGCAAGGGTATTTATTTTAACAGCGCAAAAAGAGTTTTTTGCTCCTTACTTAGGAGACTTTGAAACTTTTATCAAAGAAGAACTTGAGTTTAGAAAAGAGCTCTATCCGCCATTTAAAAATTTAGCACGCATCTTAATAGCAAGCATAAATGAGCAAAAAGCAAAGCAAAGTATGCAAGAAGCGCTTGAGTTTTTACAAAAAGCAAAAGAGATAGAAATTGTAGGCTATGGTAAAAGTCCAATTGAAAAGATTGCAAGAAAGTGGCGCTATTTTATTCTTTTGCGAAGTAAAGAGAGAAAGCCACTTTTAGAGGCTTTACATGCGATTAAAAAGATTGATTTAATCGAGATTGATATGGATCCAATTGATTTTAGCTAAATGTGTTAGAATAAATAAAAAATTAATAAGAGAAAGAGGCGATGGTTACAAGATATCCAACAAAAAAAATTTTTATAAGAGACGTTGCAATTGGTGGTGATGCTCCTATTTCGGTGCAATCAATGACATTTAGTGATACAAGAGATATTCAAGCAACACTTGAACAAATTAATAGACTCTATTTCGCAGGTGCTGATATTGTGCGTGTTGCTGTGCCTGATATGGAAGCGGCAAAAGCGCTAAAAGAGATTGTACAAGAATCTCCTTTGCCAGTTGTAGCTGATATTCATTTTAATTATAAGTTGGCTCTTGAGGCAGCAAAATGGGTGGATGCAATTCGATTTAATCCAGGTAATATTGGAGAAAAAAGCCGCATTAAAGAGATTGTAAAAGCTTGTCGTGAACGCAATCTTCCAATTCGAGTTGGAGTAAATGCTGGAAGTTTAGAAAAAGAGTTTGAGCAAAAATATGGAGCAACAGCTAAAGGAATGGTCGCAAGTGCTGAATATAACATAAAATATCTTGAAGATTTAGGCTTTAGCGATATAAAGGTTTCTTTAAAAGCTAGTGATGTGCAAAGAACCGTTGAAGCTTATAGAATGCTTCGCCCTAAAAATAATTATCCTTTTCATTTGGGTGTGACTGAGGCTGGAACAATTTTTCATGCGACAATCAAATCAGCTATTGGTATTGGTGCACTTTTGCTTGATGGAATTGGCGATACAATAAGAGTTTCAATTACAGGAGAGCTTGAAGAAGAGATTAAAGTTGGCAAAGCAATTTTAAAAGATAGTGGAAGGCTCAATGAAGGGCTAAATATTATTTCTTGTCCAACATGTGGCAGAATTGAAGCAGATTTGGTTAGTGCAGTCAAGGAGGTGCAAGAGCGAACTAAACATATAAAAAAGCCACTTAATGTTTCAGTAATGGGGTGCGTGGTGAATGCAATTGGAGAAGCAAAACATGCTGATGTTGCCATTGCCTATGGCAAAGGGCAAGGGCTTATAATGGTAAAAGGAGAAATTGTGGCAAAATTGCCAGAAGCAAAATTAGTAGATCGCTTTGTATTAGAAGTTGAAAAAATGGCAAAAGAGGCTGATTGATGGAACTATATAATTTAAATATTGAACGTGCAGTTCTTTCGGCAATTATTTTTGAACCTGATATTTTTGAAGAGATTGCAGCTTATTTAAAGCCAAGTGATTTTTATTTGCCTTTTCATCAGCATCTTTTTAGTGCAATGGAAACACTTTTTGAAAAAGAGCTTCCAATTGATGAGGAGTTTTTAAAAAAAGAGTTAAGCAAAGAGGATAAGTTTGATGAAGCTGCAATGATTGAGGTACTCTCTGCAAATCCAATTACAAATACTAAAGCCTATGTGCATGAAATTAAAGCGTATGCTAATAAACGCGCCCTTTTACAGCTTGCAGGTGAGATTAAAAAACTTACAATTGAAGAGGATTTAGAAGTTGATGAGGTTATGGATAGGGTAGAGAAGAAACTCTATGCAATTACACAAGAGAGTATCGATAATGATTTTCGCCAAGCAAAGGAGATTGCTCTTTCTATGCTTGAAGATATTAATCGTTTAAAAGAGCTTGGCAATGCAAAACTCATTGGGATTGATACTGGTTTTAAGAATTTAAATGAAAAAACAAGCGGTTTTGGAAAAGGGGATTTAGTTATTATTGCGGCGCGCCCTGCAATGGGTAAAACTGCATTGGTTCTTAATATGGCACTTAAAGCAATCGAGCGTAACGAAGGAGTTGCATTTTTTTCTTTGGAGATGCCAGCAGAGCAGCTTATGCTTAGAATGCTCTCAGCCAAAACTTCCATTCCCTTGCAAGCCTTAAGAGTTGGGAATTTAACCGATGATGAATGGAGCAGGCTTAGTGCTGCAGTTGATGAGATAAGTGCTAAAAAACTTTTTATTGATGATGGTGGGTATGCAACGATTCATCATGTGCGAAGTAAGCTTAGAAAACTCAAATCGCAACATCCAGAGATTTCAATGGCAATTATTGATTATTTACAGCTTATGAGTGGAGATAGAAGCGGTGTTGGACGTCAGCAAGAAATTAGCGAAATTTCAAGAGGACTTAAGCAGCTTGCAAGAGAGCTTGAGATACCAATTATTGCTCTTTCTCAGCTTAATCGTTCACTTGAATCGCGCGAAAATAAGCGCCCACAACTTAGTGATTTAAGAGAATCTGGAGCAATTGAACAAGATGCCGATATTATTTTATTTGTATATCGTGATAATGTTTATAAAGAGTATCAAATTAAAGAAAAGCTTGAAAAAGCAAAAATAGATGGAAAAACAGAGCAAATTCAAAAATATGAAGCAGCTTATGAGGAGCTCAAGAGAAAAGAAGAAGATGAAACTGAGCTTATTATTGGAAAACAAAGAAATGGACCAACTGGAACAGTGCCACTTCTATTTCAAAAGCGTTTTACCCGTTTTGTCGATAAATTAAAAGAGAGTGCGCCATTTGAAGTGGTATTTGAAAGTGGAGATATAGATACCCGCGAGGGTAAAATTGAATTACCACCAATTTAGCCATGATTCAAACTCCAAAACTTTTTAAAACGAAAAAAGAATTTATTATTGTTAGTTTTGTTCTTGTGTTTTTTATTGGAGTGCGTCTTTTATTTTTATATCACGATTATTTGCAATTGAAAAGATTACCAAATTACTATTACACCCAAGCACAAGTTATTAAAACATATCCAGCTAAAAATGGAGCAACACTGCTTAAGCTTCATTCAATTGATGATTTAAACTTTTATCTATACACACCAAAAGAGCCACCAAAACGTTTTGATTGGGTTCGTGTAAAAATAAAGCTCAAAAACAATACAAGCTTTTTTGATTTTTTAAGAGGTTTTTTTGCAAAAGGAATTGTGCTTGAAAAGGTGCAAGAGGGCTTTGATGCAAAAGCTTTTTTTAGAAAAGAAATTGACAAGCAGCATCAAGAGTATAAGAGTTTAAGAAGCTTTTATTATGCTATTTTTTTGGCTGATCCTTTAGAAAAAGAGTTACGACAAAAAGTCTCAAATTTGGGTGTTTCTCATTTGGTAGCACTTAGTGGCTTTCATCTTGGAATTTTGTGGGTTTTGCTTTTTGGAGTGCTTTATTTTCCATACAAAGCTTTGCAAGAGCGATTCTTTCCATGGCGCAACCGTAATATTGATTTAGGTTTTATTACACTTCTTTTACTTGCATTTTATGTGATTTTTGTTGGAGCACCAGCTTCGCTTTTGCGTTCATATATCATGCTTTTGCTTGGCTGGTTTATGATTGTGCTTGGGCTTGAGCTTGTAAGTTTTGAATTTTTGAGTTTTACTTTGCTGTTAATTTTGCTTTTTAATCCAAAACTAATAGCTTCACTTGGGCTTTTGCTTTCATTTGCTGGAGTATTTTATATCTTTTTAATGCTTAAGTGGCTAAGAGGCTTTTCACCTTGGTTTATTAGTCTTGTTGCAATTCCAGTTGGAATTTTTCTTTTAATGTTTCCAATAGGACACTTTTTCTTTGGTAATACATCTATTTGGCAACTTCTCTCACCACCGCTTTCAGTTGCATTTATTGTGTTTTATCCAATAAGCGCACTTTTGCATTTTTTAGGATTTGGTTCTCTTTTTGATCCAGCACTTTATAAACTCTTTTCTATGCCTTTACATGCAATTAAGATTGCAATGCCACTTTGGCTGATGGGGGCATATTTAATAAGCTCTTTTTTGGCTATTTTTAGTAAAAAAGCTTTTTATTTTACTTTAGCTTTTGCTGGGGCAATTACATTTTATTATATCTATTTGGCAAGTTAAGGAGTTTTGATGTATTCAAGCATTATGATGGTAAATCCTTTAAAAAAAGAGCATTTACAAAAACTATCAAAAAGTAAAGCTTCCCTTTTTACTCTTAATTTGGAAGATGCAATTGCTAAAGAGCGTAAAAGTGAGGCTTTGCAAAATATCATTGCTTTTTTGCAAGAGAATAAAGAGCTTAGCTCTAAAATTATTGTTCGAATTAATCCTTTAAATGAGGGTGGCAAAGAGGAGATTAAAGCGCTAAATCCTTATAGCTTTTTGGCTGTTAGAGTTGCAAAAGTAAAGAGTCTTGAAGAGATTAAAGAAGCGCTTGCATTATTAAAAGATAATAAAGAGCTTCATATTTCGCTTGAGACGAAAGAAGCCTTTTATAATATACGATCTTGGCGCATTGATGAGCGATTTCGTATGGCAAATTTAGGGATTTTGGATTTGCTTAATTCTTTACATTTGCCTCAATCTTTAGTGCAACTTCATAATCCTACTATTGAGTATATTTTAAGTAAGTTTTTGCTTGATTGCAAAAGTGTAGGATTAATTCCTGTTAGTTTTATGTATCAAGACTACAACAACGAAGAGGAGTTTCGTTCATGGTGTGAAAAAGAAAAATTGATGGGCTTTGAGAGTAAAGCATGTATGGGACCAAAACAAGTTGCAATTGCAAATGAAATTTTTGGGATGAATGAGCAAGAGCTTCAAAGAGCAAAAGAAATTGTGACAGCTTTTGAAGAAAATGCTAAAAAAGGCGTTACAGGCTTTATGCATGAAAAATATGGCTTTATCGATGAGCCAATTTATAAAGATGCATTACTTGTATTAAAAAATTATCAAAAAAATTAAATATTACTTTTTCTCGACAAAATCTGACAAATTTTTTTGCTACAATAGTTTTGGGGTTGGAGAGATTTTAGGGTGTTAATCCTTCTTGAGTAAAATTGATTTAAATCATGAAAAATATTGCTTAAATAAGTTAGAATAAATTATTACACTCAAGGAGGAAAAATGAAAAAGTTCTTTTTTTATGCATTAAGTGCAGCGATGTTAATTGGATGTGCAGGAGAAAACTTGGGAGGAGCTTTAGGTGAACCACCACAAGCTGACAACAACAAAGTTGATACAAGTAAGATAGGTAAACTTAAAACTCAAGTTACAAAAGTGGATGTACGAAAACCTGTAGATGAGGCAAAATATAGCAAAATAAAAGTGCCAAAACTTTAAGCCCTTTTTTAGGGCTTAATTTGAAATTTTGGCAGCGTGGTATTGTTTTTAGGTGTTGATTCTTGGCTTGAGCAGCAATTAAGAAGCGATTTATTTGGATGTTTGATAAAATCGTATCCTCTAAAAATTGTCCAAAATCCATAGATAATTACAATAATTGAAGCTAAATTCATTGCTACTTTTCTAAAATTTCCAGCTTTCATAATTGAAGTAAAAAAGCCCAACGAAAAAAGCGATGGAATGGTGCTTAAGCCAAAAATAAACATCACAACCCCACCCCAAAAAGCGCTTGCTGTGCTTGCAGCTGTTACTGCAAAAAAATAAACAAGTCCACAAGGTAAAAGTCCATTTAAAAGCCCCAAAACATAAAAACTAAAAAGCGATTTTGAGTGCATCAACTCTTTAAAGCTTTTTTGATACCAGCTGCTTTTAAATAAGGAGTGTTCTAAAAGGGTTAAAAATTTAATTTTTCCAATGATTGAAAGACCTGTTAAAACCATTACAATTCCAGCAAAAATAGTTAAAGCTGCAATTGCATAGCCATTAAAGCTTACAACTCCACCAATTGCACCAAAAATAATACCCATTAAGGTATAAGTTGTAATTCGTCCAAAAGAGTAGATTAAATGAGCTAACGCTTGGTAGCTTTTTTTTGATTTTTCATCAATTTTTGTGCTTGAATATGCAATTACAATGCCACCACACATTCCAATACAATGCCCAATTGAGCCTAAAAAAGCAACACTTATTATGGTTAAAAAGTCAATACTATTCATTTGAAGTTCCTAAAAGTTTTTTGCGAAATTTTGGATTTGCCATAGTTTGATTATGCAACATTCTTTGAACCATTGTGTGAAAATTAATTGTTTTAGAGCTATTTTTCTCCATTGCGCCAAAGCCATAATGCATTGCACTATGGTAAGTTGTTGTATAAAAGGCTTTTTTAGCATCAATCCAGCGCTTTGTATCGATTGTAAAAACCCAAAGTTTAGCCTTTTTTTTAAAGGGCTTGTTTTGAATCCATTTTACCATACATCCTGGATCATCAAAAAACCATGTTTTTCTATCTGGGGCTATAACTTCGGCTGCATTTGTTTGTGTTTTTATAAGCATTGCACACTCAGTATCATTGGTTTTATTTAATTTAATAGGCAAGGGTTTGCCTTCAAAATTATTCGTAACTACCGTAATTGGGGCTTCTTTTTTTGCTAAGGCAATAAAAATTATGGCAATTGCTCCAAGAAAAAGCAAGGTTAAAAGAAATGGCATTAACTTTTTCATAAAAAGACTCCATTTTTAAAATAATAGAATGCAACATAACTTGAGCATATTATAACAAAAAGGAATAAAGAAATTTGTGCAATCAATTTAAGCTTTTTTTGCCAAATTTTAAAAAGAAGAGCATCAATTGCCCAAATGAGAGCAAAAAAAGTTCCTAAAAAAAGGCTTCCCCAAATAAGATAACCAATATAATAATACTCTTTTTGAAACATACAAAAAGGGCACTTGTGGGTTGGAAGTTCATAAATGTAGGTGCCAAAAAAGTAAGTAACACTATAATAGGCAATATAAAGAAAAAGTGGCGTTGCTAAAAGAATTAAAAAAGCAACTTCGCCAATTAATGCTCCAAAAACAACGATAAAAAGTAGATAAAATAAGATTAAAAGCAATTTTGTATCAAGATTAAAAGGTAATGGATTTTGCCCTTCAAGTTGTCCATAAAGGGTAGAGCAACAACTTACTGGTAAATTTGTTTTTAAATGAAAAAAGTAGTTTATATCGAAATAGATAATTGCAATAAGAGCTAAAAATATAATAATAAAAAAAGAAGCTTTTATTTTTGTGTAAGGAAAGGTTTTTTCTCGTAAATCTAAAATGTTGATATTTTGCCAAAGTAAAAGCAAAAAAATGAAAAAAAGCTTTAGCAAAAGCAGAGGCACACCAAAGCTATTGGCATTAATAACGCCTGCAGCACACATTGCTCCTGGAATAAAAAGATGCAACTTATCAATCACATAGATAAAATAGATTGTATCAAAGATGCTAAAAAAAAGGAGCATTTGCACCAATGTGATAAAAAGGTAGTTTTCTCTCTCAAGAGTAAATTGATTGGGAGTGAAACTATTAATATCCCAATTTTTAACGATTTTAAATGCTATGAAAAAAGCAATTGTTGCTAAAAGCAATAACAAAGTTTCAATACTTAAATAGATAATAACTTTTTGATTGAGTAAAATTTTATTCATAGAGCTTTCCATCTTGCATTATAAAAGTTTTGGCTTTGAGTGTATCAAATATTGGATCGTGTGTTGCAACAATAATTGTTTTTTGCATTTTATGCAAATTTTGCAAAAGCTCCAAAAAAGTTTGAGAGTTTTTACTATCAAGAGCGGCAGTTGGTTCATCAAAGAGTAAAATATCTGCACAATTTACCAAAGCTCTTGCAATTGCTGTGCGCTGTTTTTCTCCTCCTGAGAGATTTTTAACAATCGCATCTTTTTTGTGCAAAATGTTAGCTTGTTTGAGGGCTTTTGTGATATCACTTTTTGCTTCTTTGATACTATTTGTAAGAGCACCTTTGGCAATTAAGAGATTGTCATATACGCTTAAGTGCTCAATCAAATTAAAATGTTGCGCCACAAAGCCAATATGTTGAGCTCGAAATAAGGATAAATGTAAATCAGGGAGTTTGTGCACAGCTTGATTATTGATTAAAACTTTTCCACTTGTTGGTTTATCAAGTGTAGCTAAAATAGATAAAAGGGTGGTTTTGCCGCTTCCACTTACACCTTTTACAATAACAAGCTCACCCTTTTTAACCCTAAATGAGATATTATCTAAAATAGTTTGATTTGGTTGCACTTTTTTTGTAAGGTTTTGAATATCTATCATCAAAGCACCTCTTTTGCTTCGCTAATTGCTGCGCGCCAAAGTGGCAAAATTGTGGCAGTAAAAAAGCCTAAGCTAAAAAGTAAAAAAATACTAAAAAGTGTCGAAAAATCGATATATGGGTAAAAGGAGCTAAAGATTTTAAGATTGTCGCTTCCTAAAAAGATAAGCTTTAAAATAGGTGCATTAAGGCTAAAGACGAAAAAATAGGCTAAAACAAAAGCAAGAGTAAAACTAATAAAAATAATAAGCACAATTTCTAATAGTTTAAGCCAAAGCACTCTCTTAATAGACCAGCCAAGGAGGCGGTAAATTGCAATTTGTCTTTTTTCAAATGAACTAATAAAGCTATATTGTGTATATAAAAATAAAATAAAAGCTAAAAATGAGCTTAAATAAAGAGAAAGAAAAAAGCCACCTTTAAAATTAAAAACATCACTATAAGCTTTTAAAAGTTCATCTTTATTAAAAAGCATTATATCAAAATAGTATCCTTCAATTTTATTGGTAATATTGTTCCACTCTTTTTTATTTGGCACATTAAAAGCAACATCACTGCATTGATTTGGCAAAAGCCCTAAAATCTCTCTTGCTAAATTCTTTGGCATAAGAATGATGTTATTAAGCCCAAAGCCTTGAAGCATTTTTAAAACTTTGACTTTTATTATTTTTCCCTTTAAAGTGAAAAAAGAGTAAAAATTTTGAAAATAGTGTTTTTGTAAATACTCTTGCACGCCTTTGCCAATGAGCATCACTTTTTGAGTTAACAAGGCTTTTGCACTCTTTTTATCCAAAATTTTTTCTAAAATTTTTTGACTTTGAGGCTCTAAAGGGTCAATGCCAATAATCAAAGCCCAATACGATTTGTCAAAAAAGTATCGCCCAATTACCCTACAATTAGCTTCGCTAATTCCAATAGTGTTTTGAATTTTTTCAAAATAACTCTTTGGCATAGGCACAAAATCTCCCCCAAGTACTCTTTTTGCAACAAAATCGCTTTGAGCATTAAGCTCGCTCTTTAGCATAAATTGAATTGAATCGCTAATAAAAAGTGTAGCAGTAAGCAAAAAGAGTAAAAGAGTTGAAAAAAGAATTGTTACAAGATGCTTTTTGAAGTTGCTAAAAAAGTTTATTAGTATGAGTTGAAAAAAGATACTATCTCTCATAAACAAAATCCATCTTATTTATTGGTGGTAAGGTTGGATCAATTGGGTTTATTTTGGGTAAAGTGCTCTGCTTTATAAAGCGATTTTGCTCATAAATACTGCTTTCATAAGAAAAAAGTGGCATTTTTGCCAAAGAGCTTATCTCCTGTAAGCAAAAAGGAGGTTTTTTATGCAAATAGTGGATAAAAACTAAAGCTAATAAAGCAAAAAGCAAAGCAAAGAAGGTAAAAAACTTTTCTCTCATTGGTCCAAACTCTTTATTAAATCCAAAGTAATTTGATTAAATCGAAGAATCTTTTGCCCTTTATGATCTTTGAAAAAGTTTTTAGCCTCTTTTAAATTCTCAAAAGGAATCAACTCTTTCCCCATAGGACCATATACATTTGAGCCCACAACATAAAAGGCATCTCTTGCATCAACTACTTTAAAGGTATAAAAATCTTGCACTAAAACTTTATTGATTTTGCTTCTTTTAAATTGAAATGTTTGGTCATAAAAGTAAAATTTCATCATATCTTTTACGCCATCAAAATAGAATTTTTTATCACCAACTTGCATTATAGCGGCCCATTTTGGATATTTAGCAACAAACATTCCACAAACAGGGCATTTAGCATCTTTTGGAACTTTTAAACTGAGAGTATCTTTTTTTTGCATAAGAAAAAGTGCTAAGGCTTTGAGGTTCTTTTTCTCTAAATTTTGGCATGCTTTGCTTTGAATAATTGCTTGTATTGTAGCATTTAAATCTTTTTTGGTTTTTGGCAAGTGATTGCTTTGGCAAAGCAGCTTTGCAACTTGCTCTCCTCTTTTAATAAGAGTAGTTTCATTAGCACTAAGTTTCATAATAGCAATAAATGCACTTAAATAGAGTATGAAAAGAATTTTCATCATGAAAGTTCCTTTACTTAAAAAGCCCAAATTTAGGAGGGCTAAAGGGCTTTTTTAATTGTAGCAAGTAATTATAAAACTTTTTTGTTAATTTAATGTTAAATTAATATGTTTGCCCATCAATCGTTACTGGTTTATTTTCTACTCCTAAAAGTTTGCAAGCTCTTGCTTTGATATTTTTAATAGTAAAGCCAAAATATTCAAACAAATCGTTAGCAGGGGCTGATGCGCCAAAACTCTCCATTGCCAAAATATCATCAGCAAACTTGTAATATTCAAGCGCTCGTGAAGCTTCAACTGCTAAAACTTTAGTGTTTGGATTGATAACTGCTTCTTGATAGGCTTTATCTTGTTCTAAAAATAGATCAAAACATGGCATTGAGACAATATTGGCTTTAACACCCATTTTTTCAAGATAGCATCCAGCTTGTAAGCTTGGCATAACCTCACTTCCGCTTGCAATGATTGTTAAAGTTGCATCTTTTCGTTTTTTAATGAGATATCCGCCTTTATCAACATCGCCAAAATCTCTTTTATCTTTAAGGGTTTTGAGTTTTTGACGGCTCAATACAAAAGCACAAGGTGCATCTATTGTAATTGCCTTTTGCCACGCTTTAACATTTTCGCTTGCATCTGCTGGACGCCATACATAAAAGTTTGGTAAGGCTCTATATTGGCTAAGTTGCTCAATTGGCTCATGAGTTGGACCATCTTCGCCAACTCCAATACTATCGTGTGTCCAGATAAAATAGTTTTTAATTTTGCTTAAAGCTGCAATTCTTGCAGCAGGTTTTAAATAGTCGCTAAATACAAAAAAGGTGGCATTAAATGGAATAATTGTGCCATAAAGCGCCATTGCATTTGTAATTGCTGCCATTGCATGTTCTCTAATTCCAAAATGGATATTTTTACCCTTTGGAAACTCGCCCATATCTTTTAAATAGGTTTTATTTGATGGTCCTAAATCGGCACTTCCGCCAAGAAAGCCAGGAATTGCTTTTGCAATGGCATTTAAAATAATTCCATTACTCTCTCTTGTAGCTAACTCTTTAGTATCATAAAAGTTTGGCCATTCAATTTTGCTAAAATCAGGATTAAGCAAAGCTTCAAGTGCTTCATTTTGTTCTTTAAAAGGAGCTTGCTTAATTAAATGATTCCACGCTTTTTGAGCCTTTTGGCCTTTTACAATAGCTTTTCGAAATTCATCAAGCACATCTTTAGGAACATAAAAGCTCTTATCGCTTGGAAAGCCAGCATGTTCTTTTGCTCTTTTGATTACATCTTCTCCAAGTGGAGCTCCATGTGTTTTTTCGCTTCCTTCAAGCTCAAGTGCTCCTTTTCCAATAATTGTATTTGCAATAATGATAGTTGGTTTTGTCGCTTCTTTTGCTTTGTTAAAGGCTTTGTCAATCTCTTCATAGCAGTGACCATTTATTTTGATAACATCCCAGCCTTGAGCTTTAAAACGAAGTTCAACATCTTCAGCCCAAGCTAAACTCGTATCCCCTTCAATGGTAATATGGTTGCTATCATAAATTAAAATCAAATCCTTAAGCTGTAATTTTCCAGCTAATGCGCAAGCTTCATAGCTAATTCCCTCTTCTAAATCACCATCACCGCAAAAACAATAAATTTTATGATCAATTATTTTACATGTTGGACTATTGAGTTTATTTGCGCTAAATTCTTTTGCCATTGCAAAACCAACAGCATTTGCCACACCTTGTCCAAGAGGTCCAGTTGTAATTTCAACACCTGGAGTATGACCATATTCTGGATGTCCTGGTGTTTTTGAATGAAGCTGTCTAAAGTTTTTTAAATCATCTAAGCTAATATCATACCCCCAAAGATAAAGGAGTGAATAAATAAGTGCCGAAGCATGTCCGCCTGAAAATACGACTCTATCTCGATTGAGCCATTTTGGATCTTTTGGATTGTGTTTGAAGTGTTTGCTAAAAACAACAGCAATATCAGCAAGCCCCATTGCAGCGCCCGGATGCCCGCTGTTTGCTTTTTGTACCATATCGGCTGCTAAAAAGCGGATTGTGTTTGCCATTTTCTTTTCTAATTCATATGCCATTTTGTTCCTTTACTTTTGATGTCTAAAAAGATATTTATCTAAAACTTCTTTAAGAGCAGCTTGAAGTGGTGCTTCAAACTCATTTAATTTATTTTGCAAACTATTGGCTAAATTGTTTGCATATTCAATTGCTCCTTCAACTCCTAAAAGAGTGGTATAGGTATTTTTATCGATATCTTTATTTACTGGTTTTCCAAGTTCATTTTCATTTGAGATGGCGTCTAAAATGTCATCTTGCACTTGAAAAAGCAAGCCTAAATCGATACCAAACTCATAAAGCTTTTTTTGAAGCTCTTTTGGCAAATCAACAATAATTGCCCCCATTGCAAGCGAAGCGGCAATGAGTTTTGCGGTTTTATTAATATGAAGCTCTTTTAATTGTTCTAACGTGAGCTTTTTCTTTTCATAAGCCAAATCGATTGCTTGTCCAAGCACCATTCCAGCAATACCGCCATTTGTAGCTAAAATTTGAATGAGTTTTAAGCGCACATCTTCTCTAAAAGCGCTTTTGCTAATGAGCTCAAATGCATAAGTATTAAAAGCATCACCAATTAAAATTGCCAATGCATCATTATACAGCACATGAAGCGTTTTTTTCCCGCGCCTTGTAGAGGAGTTATCCATTGCAGGTAAATCATCATGAATCAATGAATAGGTATGAAAAAGTTCCAAAGCAAATGCTATTTTAAAACTGCTCTCAAGCAAAAGCGGTTCATATGCTTTAACAATAGATAAAAGAAGTTTTGGGCGAAAAAGCTTACCTTTATTTAAAATAATATACTCAATTGCCTCATTATACTCTTTATAAAATGTCGGAATTTTGGGAATATTTCTCTTTATATATTTGATAAATGCTTGCATCGTTTTCTACTTTTGTTTTTTGCAATTATAGCAAAAGAAGTTCAAAAGAAAAATAGTTATAAATTTTTGTCATTTTTTAATAAAGTTTATTTATTTTTAAGTAAAATGTTAATATTATGTCAAAATCGATATATTTGTATGTAAATTTTGTTTGGTTTTGTAAAAAAGCAATAAAGGTGTCTCTTATTAAAGAGATTAATTATTATATGGAAGTATTTATTTTATAAATAACATAAAAAATACTTAAGTTGAATTGAAAGGAAAAAGATTTCAATGAGTACGATAAATGGTTTGTCCAAAGTAACAAGGGCATTGGTTTTAGGTGCTATATTGCAAACTACTGCAATTAATGCAAGTGGGACTTTAGTGTTTGAAAAGAAATTAGAAGGGGGAACAAATAGAGATACAGGAGAAATAGTTACATATACTCTTAAAACATCTTGTAACTCGTTAACAAGTAATTGTGGAAATTTAACTATTAGAGATACTGTTCCAGATGGAATGGATGTAGTAGAATGTGTTGTTCCTAATGGTTTTACAATTAATAGCTGTACTAACAATAATATTAAAATTGTTAAAGATACAGTATTTGATGGTGGAGATACTTTTGATATAAAAATTAAAATGAGAGTAAAATTAGATGCTTATAAACTAAATCATCCAATAGCAAATACTGCTACAGCAATCATTACAGATCCAGATCCTAATACACCTGATCAAGTGAACTCTACAGCAGATTCTATTACAGTAAATACTCCTGTAAAAAATTATAGTTTAGAAAAAAAGAGAACAAAACCATCTACAGTAATTGGACCAGCATTAGATAACCCAGTAACTTATAAGGTTTCTATATGTGCAAATAAAGCGATAGGAAATATAGATTTAGATAATGTTAAATTAATTGATACAATTCCAAATGGTGCACAGCTTATAGATAATCCAGATAATGCTTCAGAAAGTGGAAATCAGCTTATTTGGAATATTGGAGCAATTGAGTTAGCAACCCTTTATAACAATAAAGATTATAATTCAAAGCAGTGTATTACAAAAACATATACATTAAAATATCCGTCAGGTACTTTTAATATTGGTGATACAATTACTAATACCTTAAGTTCATCTTATGGAAGTAATGGAGATAAAGTTGGACCTGATGTAAATATTTCTGAGCCAATAGTTCAAGCACAATCTATTCCAAGTGCAAGCAAGATAGCTGATGATGTTTTACCTGGAAACACAATGATATGGAGATTAGATGCGAACTTAGATACTGCTAATGCTCCAACAAAAGATTTAGTAATTTATGAAACATTGCCACAAAGTCCAACGGGTTTAAAACCTACAAAAATAAAAATTGGTGAATGGAATTCTCCAAATACAATTAATGGTGCAAGTGACGTAAAAGCAGAAGTATTTGTGGCTACTGATCATGCAGGAGATTGTCAAAATGCTACTACTTATACATCTTTAACCAATGGTTATGTTGCGGGGAATTTAAACAGTGAATATACGCTACCAAATAATGCAACATGTATAAAATGGGTTTTTCAAGATAAAAATAATAATTTAAGTACTGCACCAGATATTCCAGTAGGATGGAGATTTACTACATCTCCGCTTATTTATTTTGATACTACAGCGGTACAAAACCCTTATCCAAAAGATGTACAAAACTGTATGCAAATCACCCATACAAAAAGTGATGGAACAACTGATACAGTGAATAAATGTGCAATTGCAAAAATAGAAGAAGCAACTCCAGCAATTGATATTTCTAAAAGTGCTGAACCTTCAAATAATGTTAAACCAGCAGATGAAGTATTTTTTACTATTAAGTTTAAGCATGACAAAAGAGATTCGACTGGTTCATCGAAAAATCCAGTAATTGTTGATGTATTACCTAAAGAGTTTGAATATCTTGGGGTAGAGTCTATCAGTGGAACTTCAGTAAACCCAACAGTGACAACATCTACTGATGGAAATGGTAATACATTAATAAAGTTTGATTTTAATGGTGCAACTTTTGATGAAAATAGTAGTGTAAGTATTAAAATAAAAACAAAAGTAAAAGATGGAACACAAGCTTCAACTTATATAAATAAAGTATATTATTTTGATAACAGTGGTAGATTTTCTTGTGCAGGCAATTCACAAAGACAAACAGATAGTAATGATTTAGATGGAGATGGTAATTCTAATGATGAAATGTGTATGAATCAAAAAGGAGTTGTTGTTATTTCTGCAGCAGTATTAAATGGAAGTAAATGGATTCATGGAGATGATACTTTAACTCCTCAATTTATTAATGTAACTGATTTATCAAAAAATAGTGAGTGCCCAAAAATTACGGTAGATGGAGAAGACTATACGAGATTTCCTTGCGTAGCTCAAACAAAGAAAAAAGGAAGCTTTAAATATCTTATTAAAATTAAAAATAGTGGTAATATAGATTTAGACCATTATATTTTATATGATATGTTACCAAAAATTGGTGATACTGGTTCTGGTGAACCTCTTTCAACGCAACAAAGAGGAAGTGAATGGAAACCAGAATTGGCAGGAGCAATACAAGCTCCAGCAGGAGTTAGTGTTGAATATTCTACAGCTGTAAACCCTTGCCGTAATGAAGTTTCTGCAAGTGATGACATAAGCAGTGACTGGACAGGTGGATGTACTAACGACTGGAGTTCTACATTACCCCAAGACCCTTCAACAGTAACTGCTTTTAGAATTAAAATTAATGGTCCTATTGCGCCATTGACTGAATATCAAATTAAAGTTCCAATGAAAGCTCCATATGTTGCACCTGGTAGTGATGTTACTAATAAGAATGATTTACATCCTGCTTGGAACTCGTTTGCACACAGAACAGCATATAACAACAATTCACAATTATTACCTACTGCTGAGCCAAGACAAGTTGGTATTGTTTTGCCAAGAGGACCAGAAGTGAGTATAGGTTCATTAGTTTGGGCAGATGATAATAATAACTCTACTCAAGATAATAATGAAAAAGGAATTGCTGGTGCAAAAGTGGAACTATTCTTTGCAGATGGAACACCGGCATATGATAGAGATGGAAAATTAGTTAAAGCTCAAATTACTGGGAATGATGGAACATATTTCTTTAATAATTTAGAAGAGGGTAATTATACAGTTAAAGTTACACCACCACCTCATTATGTTCCATCAACTGGTCAAAATGGTAATGATAATGATAATGCAAAAGATGATTCAAATATAAAAATAGATAATGGTGATGGAAGTTATACTTCAGGAGTATTTGAAGTAACAGCCGGAACTGAACCATATGGTGCAAATGAAGCTTCACCAATTACAAATAATGGCGATGATGCAGATGATACAAATACCACGACTGATAAAAATGGTAATATGACAGTTGATTTTGGTTTTGTTCCACCAGTTAGTGTTGGTTCAACAGTTTTTTATGATTACGATAATGACGGTATTCAAGATCCTGGAGAAAAAGGTATTCCTGGTGTTAAGGTAAAATTATATGCAAGTGATTGCTCTACACCAATAAAAGATCCTGATAATCCAAGTAAAAATTATGAAGTAGTTACTAATAATAACGGAAATTATCTATTTAAAAATTTACCACAAGGAGATTATTGTATTGGTGTAGTGCCTCCAAGTTGGGCAAATACTTCAAGTGCAGTTACTGATACTAATGATGATAACAAAGATGGTGATGATAACGGTATTCAAGCAAACCCTGGCGATGAAGTTAAATCTCCTGTTATTCATTTAGCTCCTGGAACTGAGCCGACAGATGGAAATGGAGCTAACCACGAAAAAAATACAGGAGCAGATTCTACAGGTAAAGCTCAAGATAATAGAGATGATGATGCAGGTGATATGACAGTTGACTTTGGTTTTGTGCCAAACAATGAACCAGTTAGTATTGGTTCGACAGTATTTTATGATTTTAATGATAATGGAATTCAAGATCCAGGTGAGCCAGGTATAGAGGGTGTGACTGTAAGATTATATGCAGATGTTGATGGAGACCAGATTCCTGATAAGAGTGAAGTTAATGCAACAACTACTACTGATGGAAATGGAAATTACATCTTTAGCGGTTTGAAATCCGGCAATTATATTGTTTGTGTAGTGCCGCCTGCTGATGCACCGGTATCTAGCAAAGCAGAATATACAGATGAAAATGATAACCAAGAAGACAAAGATGATAATGGTATTCAGGCAAACCCTTATGAAGAGACATGCTCTCCAATAATTAACCTAATTCCAACAAAAGAGCCAACTACTGAAGATGGAAGTGGTGGAAACCAGGATGATGCAAATGATGACGATGGTGATATGACAGTTGACTTTGGATTTGTTCCAACAGTTAGTATTGGTTCTTATATTTGGGAAGATACAAATGCAAATGGTCTTCAAGATAGTGGTGAACCAATTATTGCCGGAGTAAAAGTAAAACTATTAAAAGCAGATGGTTCTGATGCAGTTGATATAAATGGAACAACAGTTCCAGAACAAACTGTAACGGCTAATGGAACTTACTATTTCGATAATTTGCCTCCTGGAACATACAAAGTTAAAATAACTTTACCAAGTGCAGATTATGCACCAACAATTAACCAAGAAACTGGTGATGATAATGGAACTAATGAGAAAGATTCTAATATTGGAAATTTCGAAGCTAATCATAAGGTTTACTACAGCGGCGATATTACTTTAACTCCAGGTGCTGAAAAAGAAGAAAGCAGCAGCGCAACTGGTGATGATGCGGATGATAATCCTACAAATATACATGAAAAATCTGGAGATATGACAATAGACTTTGGATTTATTAAAACTTCTTGTATTGGTGATAGAATCTGGCACGATTTAGATGGCGATGGTATTCAAGATAGCAATGAGCATAATGTTACAGAGCAAGTAACTATTGAACTTTTAGATGAAAATAACCAAAGAGCAAAAGATGCTTATGGAAATACAGTAAATCCAATTCATACAACAAATGGTACTTATATGTTTTGCAATTTAGTGCCAAATAAAAAATATAAAGTAAAAATCACTCCGCCTGCTGGTTATGTTATTTCTCCTAAAGATAAAGGAGGAGACGATACAAAAGATAGCGATATTAATACAACTACAAATATGAGTGATTTAGTAAGTGCTGGTTATGATGCAAATAATACTACAGTTGATATAGGAATTTATAGACCAGCTTGTATTGGTAACAGGGTATGGCTAGATACTAATGGAAATGGTATTCAAGATAATGGAGAAAATGGTTTAGCAAATGTAAGAGTAGAGTTATATAAAGCTAATGATAACTCTTTAGTTGATAGTATGGATACAAACAGCACAGGCGGATATGAATTCTGTGGTTTAGCACCGGGTGATTACTATGTAAAAGTTGTTAAACCTAATGGATATAAACTATCTCCTCAAGATCAAAATGGAACTGCAACTGACCAAGATTATAACCATAACAGCGATGATGACAGTGACATTAATGCAACAACTCTAAAAACAGTTTCTGTTCACTTAAGTGAAAATGAAAAAGACCCAACTTGGGATATCGGACTTTACCAAACAGCTTGTTTAGGCAACTATGTTTGGGAAGATAAAAATGCAAATGGTATACAAGATAGTGATGAGAGCGGTATAGAGGGAATTACTGTTAAGCTTTATAAAAAAGATAACAATGGTAACTATGTTTATTTAGATAGTAACGATACAAACAGCACAGGCGGATATGAATTCTGCGACTTAGACCCTGGTACATATGTAGTAGAAGTTAATGCTACGAACAAAGGTTATTATGTTACTGATAAAGAGGTAGCTACTGCACCAAATAATGATAGAGATAGCAATATTGACCCTACAACTTTAAGAAGTGATGATGTAGTAATTAATAGTGGTGATTACAATAAAACAATAGATGCAGGTTTATTTAAACCAGCTTGTATTGGTAACAAAATCTGGCTGGATAAAAATGCAAATGGTATCCAAGATAGCGGCGAAGAGGGTGTCGCGGGTGTAGTGTTAAGAGTATATGACAGCGGCGGTAATCAAGCAGTTGATGTAAATGGAACAACAGTTGAAGATATTAATACAACAAGCAGTGGACTTTACCACTTCTGCGGGTTGAAACCTGGTAACTACACAGTCAAAATTGTTGATTTGCCAGAAAATTATTATGTAACTAGACAGGATGTAACTACTACAGATGATGAACACAATTCTGATGTTGATGGCTTTAGAAAAACTAAAGCTGATGCACCTTTAGCAATGCCAACTGAGTTTTTAAGTTCTGGTGAAGATAACAACTCGTTTGATGCAGGTGTGTTTAAACCAGCATGTATTGGCAATAGAATTTGGTTAGATAAAGATGCAGATGGTGTTCAAGATAGCAATGAGGTTAATTTTAATAAGAGTGTTACATTAAAACTATTAGATGCAAATGGTAATTTAGTAACACAAGGTGTAAATAATAGCTTTACAAACACTAAAACAGTCAGTGATGGTAATTATGAGTTTTGTAACTTAATTCCTGGAACTTATAAAGTAAAAGCAGAGATTCCAAACGGTTATCTATTTACAACGCCAGATGCTAATGGTGCTAATGTAGATGGTAATGATACTAATACAGATAGTGATATTAAATTAGATACAAATACAACAGTTACTGTTACATTAAGCTCTGATGAGAATGATAGTAGATGGGATATTGGTGTATTTGAACCAGCTTGTTTAGGTAATTATACTTGGCTAGATAAAAATGCAAATGGTATCCAAGATGCTGGAGAAAAGCCACTACCAAATGTAACAGTTACATTGCTAGATCAAGATGGAAATGTAGTAACAGTTGCAGCAGATGGAAGTACATATCAAAATAACCCAAGAAAAACAGATAATAATG